>DAOVIK010000337.1 GCA_030673735.1 Anaerolineae bacterium | reverse complement strand
CGCTGCCGGGGCCGCGGCGGGCTTGATCGTGTTTGCCCGCGGCCTGGTGGTCACCAACCTGACCGACCTGGTCCCGTGGGGTCTGTGGATCACGATCGATCTTTCCGCCATCGCATTGAGCGCCGGCGCCTTTACTCTGTGTGCCGCGGTTTATCTGCTGGGACTGAAGCAGTACCAGGCCGTGGCGCGCACGGCGACATACGTGGGATTGATCGGCTACACCATGGCACTGCTGACGCTGCTCCTTGATATTGGCAGGCCGGATCGCTTCTGGCATGCCTTGGTGTATTGGAATCCCCACTCGCTTCTCTGGGAAGTCACGATGTGCATCACGCTGTATCTGGGCGTGTTGCTGCTAGAGGTTGCGCCCATCTTGGGAGGCGCATCGTGGCTGCGGGAGCGCTGGCCGAGAGTCGCCGAAATGCTAACGAGGGTGCATCGCTTTGCGCCCATCCTGGCAGTGGCAGGCTTGGGGCTCTCCATGCTGCATCAATCCTCGCTAGGCGCCACGTACGGCGTGCTCATAGCGCGCCCCATCTGGCTGCGCCCCGGGCTCTCTGTGCTCTTCATCGTGTCGGCCATGGCAGGCGGCTCGGCGTTGACGGTGTTTGCATCCATGCTTGCCGCCAGGTTGACGCCTAAGGCGAACGTGAATGATGAGCTGCTGAGCAAGATTGCCAAGTTCGTCGGCTGGGTATTGGTAGGCTACCTGTACTTCCGCTTCTGGGATGCCTTTTCGATGACTTACACCTATCAGCCGGGGCAAACGGAAGGCTTGCAGTTTCTCACGCAAGGCCCGCTGGCCTTCAACTTCTGGGTGCTCGAGATTCTTTTCGGGATTGTGGTGCCGGTCGTGATCCTGCTGAGCGACCGTCTTCGCAGCCGTCCGCTACTGCGCATGGCGGCGTTGGCGATGGTCGCCGTTGGCGTGGTGGCGTACCGTTGGGATACCACCATGGTGGGCCAACTCGTCACGCTCACATACGCGCCGCAGGAGATCGTAGCGCGCTATACCGAGTACGCACCATCGTTGATCGAGATCGTCAGTTCAGTCGGCATCGTCGCCTATGGCTTGATGCTCTTCACCTTGGGCGTCCGCTACTTGAAGGTCGTCGATCATCGTGAGGTGGCGGAGCACGAGCCCGAGCCTCAACCGGCGCTTGCTCCTGCCGACTGATCCAATCCGAACACCAACCCACTCGTGTATGCGAGGGGCCATCTCGCCAGGATGGCCCCTCTTTGTGTTCGGTTTTATCATGCTAACCTCTTGCAGCGGGGCTTGCGGGTCATGCACCTGCGTCCCGTCGTTCATCCCGCATGTTCTGAGCGGGACGGAGCCGTTCCCCGCCAGCCATGCCCACCTGTCCTGGTGTTCTTACAGGATCGATGCCCTAGGTTTCGTTCCGAAAACAGCCTCTTCCCTCCACATGATGTTCAATCGACCGCGGCGCATGTTGGAGCGTTTCCCTAATCCGTTCGAGCCGCTGCAAATGTTTCGTAGGGGCGTAGCATGCTACGCCCTTGCGAACTGAGGCGGTTCTCCAAACTGCAAGTACCTTTGCATATGATTCGTAGAGACGTAGCACCGTTCGTCCCGTGTGCTTTTAGCGGGATGCTACGTCTCTACGGTACACAAGCTGGGATGGTCCTTCGAATTGACAGCGACCGTTCTCTTGCAAATGGGAAAATGGGGCGGTTCCCGAACCGCCCTTACACGCTATTTATGGAGTTGCTTGATGCCATTGAATTGGGAGAACCTGCGTGCAATAAAACGTGAGCGCCGCATCTTGCGACGCGGCGCTCACTCGTTGCTGGTGAGACGACCCTGCTGCGGACAGGGTTAGCCTCCAAGTATGTGCCTATTCGAATGCGGCGATTGCCGCTTCGAGCATGGCCTTGGTGAATGCAGGATTGTGGACACCACTACTGCCGTCTTCGGCAACGATGAAGATGTAGTTCCACATCGCAGCAGCCTTCGCCTCGGGATAGGTTCCCTCAACGGCGTGCCCATCGTGGTACATGCCCTCTGCTTCGAGCAGCTGAAGGAGTTCTTCTGCAAGCGCGTCGATCTCAGTCTGCAGGCCGTTGATGTCGAGGTCCTCGGCATCGGCGTGGCAGCCTGTGCAGGCCGCGACGCTGGGCTCGAAGGTGTGGTCGTAGCTATCGCCGACGTGGCAGCTTACACAGGTGTCAGCAACCATCCTGGCGTGCGCGCTGGGGGTGCCCTCAACGCCGCCGGCTCCGCCCAGGCCAAGCAGCATGGCAGATTCAACGCCATGGTGCGGCCCCCAGTGACCGCCAACTTCGACCATACCATCAACGGCTTCAGCTATCTCGCTCCGCGGCTGGTGGCAGGTGGCGCACAGGTTGCCCAGGCCGCCGTCAAAGATCTCACCGCTGGCAATTAACGTCACCGCATCGGTGGTCGCCAATGCCCAGTCGGCTTCGGTGTAGGATGTGTGGATCTCGTGGCAGGTTCGGCAAGTCTGGCCCGTGGGATTGGTTATGCCGGTTTCATTTTCGCCGGGTGCGACTCCTGCAGCGAGCATCGCCGCGAAGCCTT
>DAOVIK010000189.1 GCA_030673735.1 Anaerolineae bacterium | reverse complement strand
GATCTCATCACAGACACGAACACAGCGACCACAGAGAATGCAATATTGGTGATCGCGCACGAAGAAGGGATTATCGTCCTGATACAGGTCCTTCGAGTAGATCGGAATGTAACTCGTTTCCTTGATTCCGTACTCATAGGCGTATTTCTGAAGGAGGCAGGCGCCTGCCTTATCGCAAGTGACGCAATCGAGCGGGTGGTCTGCAAGAAAGATGTCGATGATGCTGCGGCGGATTTCGCTCAACTGCTCGGATTGGGTAAGGATAACCATCCCCTCAGAGCATGCCAAACCGCAGCTTGGCACCGGTTGGGCATAACCTTCCACCTCGACCTGGCACATCCGGCATGCCCCTGAAACGCTCAATTCGGGGTGATAGCACAGGTGAGGGATCTCAATGCCGTGGCGAAGTGCAGCATCGAGGACGTGTGTGCCTTCTTCAACCTGGATGCGCTTGCCATCGATGGTCAGTGTGATCATGAACGACTCCCTGATTCATGGTGGATCATTGTTCGTGAGACATGGGATCAAGATGGTAATAAGGCTTCATACTCCTCACGGAAGAACCGCAGTGTGCTGAGTACAGGGTTGGGCGCCGATTGACCCAGTCCGCAGAGGCTGGTGGTACTCACAACCCTGCAGATCTCCTCAAGCCGCTCGAGGTCACCGGCTTCACCACGCCCTTCAAGCAGCTTGTCGAGCAGAGCGCGAATCTGCACCGTCCCCACCCGGCAAGGGACGCACTTGCCGCAGCTCTCATCTACACAGAAATCCATGAAGAAGCGGGCGAACTCGGGCATAGAGGTGGTCGAGTCGGTGATGACAAGCCCGCCTGATCCCATGATCGATCCCAACTCATTCAAGTTTTCATAATCAACCGGAGTGTCCAGGTGAGATGCGGGTATGCAACCACCACTTGGTCCTCCAGTTTGTGCAGCCTTGAACTCTGCATCGCCGGGAACATCGCCGCCTATGTCATAGACGATTTCCCGCAGGGAAATGCCCATTGGGACTTCAATCAGGCCGGCGTTCGTCAGCTGGCCGGTGAGGGCGAAAACCTTGGTTCCCTTGCTCTTCTCGGTGCCGATGCTGGCGAACCAGTCTGCGCCACGCTGAATAATCGGTGGAATGCTTGCAAGCGTTTCCACATTATTAATGACGGTAGGTTTGCTCCATAAACCTGATTGGGAAGGGTATGGGGGCCGCATCCGCGGCATGCCCCGCTTCCCTTCGATCGATTGAATCAACGCTGTCTCTTCGCCACAGACGAAGGCGCCGGCACCAATGCGAACGTCGGCGTTAAAGCTCATCTCAGTGCCCATCACCGATTTACCAAGGATGCCTTGCCTGCGGGCATCACGAATAGCCCTCCTCATGCGATCGACAGCGATCGGGTATTCACCACGGATGTAGGCAAAGCCAGCACTTGCACCGATAGCGTACGCGGCGATCATCATGCCTTCAAGAACACGATGTGGGTTGTATTCCATGATCGTTCGGTCCATATAGGCACCTGGATCACCTTCGTCGCCATTCACGATGACGTATTTGATGTCTGAAACTTCATTACGGGCAAAATGCCATTTTTGCCCCGTGGGAAATCCGGCACCCCCGCGACCGCGCAAACCGCTTGCCAGAATCTCATTGCAAACCTGCTCGGGCGTCATCTCGTTAAGCACCTTGTCCAGTGCAGTGTAGCCATCATGGGCGAGATAATCGGGAAGGCTTTCAGGGTTGAGCAGTCCAGATTCGCTGAGGACAATCTTCGTCTGTTTGGCATAGAAGGGGAGATCCGGATTGATGGCATTACGTATTAGGCCCCGCTTTTTTCGGGCGGCAGCGATCTTCTCTCGTAGTTGAGCTGGTTTATCGTCCTGCTCTTTGGCGGATTCTCCTTTAGATTGATTGCTCCGGGGTAGGTGTTTGGCGAGGATTTGCAGTGCAAGCTCACCATCAATGCTGCCGTAGATATCCTCGGGCTTGCCTTTCGTTTCAACCCGCACGAGCGGCCCCTTACTGCATAAGCCCATGCAACCGATTTGAACGACTTCGGCTTCATGGTGCTGGTAGTTTTGGGCTTTGACTCCGCTCTCCAAGACATTCAGTGTTTCGCTTGAGCCCGATGAGAGGCAGGCTGTGCTGGTGCAGCAGAATATGCGGCATTCGACCTCCGCTTGCCGCGCAATCTCTTTCTCGCGCAGCGCTGTCAGTTTTTCGTTCATGGGCTTGCCTCCCCTGTGGATTGAATTTCACCTTCTTCCAGGAGTATTTCGTCGATGGTCTTAACCATTGCCTCAGCCATTACCTTTCCCAAAATGCCCCCGTCCAACACAACCACTGGAGCGATACCACAGCTTCCGAGGCAGCGGGCGGTAGATAAGCTGAAGAGACCATCATCTGTGGTTGAACCAACTTTAACGTCGAACCGTTGCGAAAGTGCGCTCACAATTTCCGCAGATCCTTTGACATGGCAGGCAGTGCCGGTGCAGATTATGCAGTTGTGCTTTCCGAGCGGTTCGAAGGTGAACAGATGGTAGAAAGTGGCAACGCCATATACCTGGCTTAGCGGTACACGCAGGTTGGAGGAGATGTAAATCAGCAAATCCTCAGATAGGAAACCAAAGGTCTCCTGAGTGGCGTGCAGAACCTCAACCAACGCATCTTTCTCGTATTTGAAGCGCTTCATCGTGCGGTCGATGACGGTGTAGCGCTCATCGCCGCTGGGATGGGTGCGCTTCGGCCGGCTCTTGCCGTTCGATGATTGCTTCTTCGCCATATCACCATTCCTTCCTGCCGCCGTTGTATCAAGTCAACGCGCCTGGCAGTGAAACTCATTGTGGGTTATTCGGTTCCGTCAACCTCGATATTCAATGTCCCCGTGACACCTTATGAAGCAAAGCACCCTTCATTATAGTTTCGGGTCTTGCTGGAAATGAAGTGAGATTAATCATACATCCACAGCCAGAGAATCAAAACTTGGGATAGTTGATAGAGCGCTGTGGAGAAGGCTTGAATGCAAGCGGGGACGATCTTACTGGTGATGGCGGTTCGGAAAAGTAGGGCGACCGGGCGAATGTTGATCTATAGCTGCAAATCGTAAGCCTCGATCGCCGCCATGGTGTTTCGATCGGTGAGATCGAGGCTGAGCGGTGTGACGGATACATGGTTGTTTGCTAGAGCCCAGAAATCTGTTCCGGGCTCGGGGATACCATCAGGGGCATCGCCGCCTATCCAGTAGTATGGTCTTCCAATTGGATCCAGGCGCGTGACCAGCACGTCGCGGTACACGCGGGTGCCTTGGCGGGTGATGGCCACGCCGCGTATTTCTTTCAGTGGGAGACTTGGAACATTGACGTTGAGAAAGACATGCTTGGGGAGCTGCTTGGCGAGCAGTTGTTTGACAAAGGACGCGCCGATCTGAGCGGCCACATCGAAAGTGTCATCCCGGGCACTGCCCTTGGGATAGTCGAGAGAAAGCGCAATCCCCGGGATTCCGAAGATCACTGCTTCCATCGCTGCCATTACGGTTCCACTGTAGGTCACATCCTGCCCCAAGTTGGCGTGGGGATTGATTCCAGAGATAACCATGTCGATCGGTTCTTCGACCAATCCCAACAGCGCCAACGCCACGCAATCCGAGGGAGCACCATCAGAGGAGAGCGCCGGCGTTCCATCGCTGAGTTCGACATTGTGGACACGTAATGGGCGATCTAGCGTCTTGACGTGACCGGAAGCTGACCAATTGCGGTCCGGAGCCAAAACGGTCAATTGGAAATCGGCTTTCAGCGCATGAGCCATTGCGAGCAATCCGGGGGAATTGACGCCATCGTCATTCGTGAGCAAGATATGCATCGGGCTACTCCCTCTGGAAAGGGCATTGTACCCTGAGGATCCACTCACCTCATGATGAGCCTGGCCCGTAAGTAAGCTTGCTGCATGCGTGGGCTCGGAATATACTCACTATTGATATGGCCCATTGCGCAAAGAGAGTAGGGTAGGCTCCCATGAAGAGACGTGCGTTAATGCCCAGATTGCTGATGCTGCTCGTGGTATGTGTAATGGCAGGTGTATCTTGTCGTTTGGTTGAAGGCAACGGGCAGCAGCCTGGCCCTACAGCCACGCACACTCCCGTTGAGACGAGTCCAATCGTAGTGAGTTCCCCAACGCCAAGCGGAACCACTCCAGGTGAAATCAGCATCCCGGAGCTTGCGCGTGCGACGGTCCAGATTCTTGCGCTCGTCCGGGTCGGAAATGACTTTCAAGCGGTTTGGAGCGGGTCGGGGAGCATTATCGATGCGGGCGGCTTGGTACTAACCAATGCGCATGTTGTGGACAACAGGTTTGATGAATACGAAGATATCGGCGTGGCACTGATTGATCGAACAGATCAAGCTCCAGAGCTGACCTATCTGGCCGAGATAGTAGCGATTGACTACAACCTGGATCTGGCGGTGATCCG
>DAOVIK010000223.1 GCA_030673735.1 Anaerolineae bacterium | reverse complement strand
GGATGGGTCAGTGGAGGCGCAGCGGCCGTCATCCTGGCGCTCGAAGAGGTGTTAGGGCCGGATGGGACGCTGATCATGCCTGCTCACTCAAGCGATTTGTCCGATCCCCGAGAGTGGCAGAATCCGCCGGTTCCTGAACCCTGGTGGGATACGATCCGCCAGACCATGCCGCCCTTCGATCCGGACCTGACACCCACGCGCGGTGCAGGCGCGATCGCAGAAACATTCCGCAAGCAGCAGGGGGTGCTGCGCAGCAGCCATCCGCAGTTTTCATTCGCCGCCTGGGGAGCGCACGCGGCCAAGGTTACGGTAAATCATGAGTTGGATCATGGACTGGGCGAGACTTCGCCATTGGCCAGAATCTATGAGCTGGATGGGCGCATCCTCCTGCTCGGCGTCGGCCATGAGAGCAACACCTCTCTGCACTTGGCGGAGTACCGGGCCGCTTTTCCGGGAAAGCGCAGCGTGACGGTCGGCGCGCCAGTGATGGACGGCGGCAAGAGGGTGTGGGCACAATCCGAGGACATCGATCTCGATGCCAGCGACTTCGAGGCCATCGGCAAGAGCTTCGCCCAAGCGAAGGGAGCCCAGAGTAGCGGAAAGGTCGCATGCGCCGACGCCTTGCTTATTCCCCAGCGCAGCGTGGTTGATTTCGCGGTTCAGTGGATGGAGGCCAATCGCGGCATGAGGGATCCGAGTGAGGGACAAGGAGAACATCGATGAAAGTGACGGACATCTGGAACACCAGTCCAAAGCCAACCCTATCCTTCGAGCTCTTCCCCGCCAGGTCTGAGAAAGCGGCGTCAAATCTCAAGAAGGCCATCGATGCACTGGCGGCTCTAAAGCCCGATTTCGTTTCGGTGACATTCGGAGCCGGCGGCTCAACGCGGGAGGGCTCGCGCCAACTGGTCGAGAAGCTCAAGCATCAGATGGGCCTTGAGATCATCGCCTACTTCGCCTGTTACGGCCTCGACCCGGACGATATCGTTGCGGTGCTTGATGATTATCAGGCCCTCGGCGTGGAGAACCTCCTTGCGGTTCGCGGGGATGTCCCGCATGACGGCGATTTCGAGCCCCATCCTGAGAGCCTGCCCCACGCCTCCGATCTGGTGAGCTTCATTCGCCCCAAGTATGATTTCTGCCTCGGCGTAGCCGGCTACCCCGAAGGACACATCGATGCTGTCAGCAAGGAGAAGGATTTCGAGTTTCTGAAGATGAAGGTGGACCTGGGTGCGGATTACATCGTCACCAATTACACCTATGACAACCGGCATTACTTCGACTTCGTCGATCGCTGCCGCAGCGCGGGAATCAAGGTTCCGATCCTACCGGGGGTGATGCCGATCTACAGCGTCAAGATGATGGAGAGGCTGGCCGGCCTGTGCGGCGCTGAGATCACAGATGAGATCCGCCAGGGGATTGCAGGACTGCCCGAGGATGATAAGCAGGCGCTGCTGGATTTCGGAATCGAGCTCGCCGTACGCCAGTGTGCCGAGCTGCTCCAGGCCGGCGTGCCCGGCATTCACATCTACACCATGGACCGCAGCAAGTCGTCGGTGGGGATCGTCCAAGGGCTGCGAGATAAGGGGTTGCTGTAGCTGGCTCGATTTGCTGCTGGATGATTGGGGCGATCGGGTCGATTCCCTGCTCTGCTAAGCGACCGCGCCACTCATCTGTTATGGAGAGCTTTCCATCAGCGCTTGGTCTGATCCTCAATTCTGCTGTATCATCAAATTATCAGATAGGCGGTCCATTGAAACGGGGGAAGCGGGATTCCGTTCAATCGCGGCTGGCAGTACATTCATACATACCCTGAGCGGCCTCAGGCCCGACTTCCCCGGGGAAGTTGGGCTTTGTGTTTTCCTTCCAGAAAGCCGATAGAACGGCGCACACGCCTTGGAGCGAGCCGCCTTATCCAGATTAGTCATGAGGGGGAGGAGTCAATTTAGGAAGAGGCCGCTAGATGGGCACACAACGCGGAACCCTGTTGACTTATCAAAGCTGGCTGTGAGGAGGAGAAAAGATTCGAGCTAGGATATGTTGGGCAGTTAGACAATCCTTGTTACAAGTCAATGGATCTTGATACTTGCGAAGGAGGATCTTATGAAAAGGAAATCGTCCATATCACTGATTTTGATCACTCTAGTTCTGGTCGGTTGCAGCCTCGGCAGCAAGGCATCAACAGCGGTGATTCCGGTAGATTTGACTGGCGAAGTGACAATTTCCAACGGGGACTTTGACCTCACGATCTATCAGATTGCAGAGATTGAATCCAAAGATCTGGGAGGTAGACGGATCAGTCTGAGAGATAGTGCGAGAGAAACACACAACCTTTACGAAATTCGCATACGCTATACCAATCTAACCAATGAAGAAGATAGACTCTCGTATCGACAACTCTGGATTTCTCTCCCTGAGGTGGAAGATCCAGGTAATAGCCTAACTGTCGTGGGGTATTGTGAACCCAAAGCTGAACATCCCACGGGTGCCCCAACGTTCTGTGCCTACATACCACCCGCTCCCGCTCCCGGCGTGTTTGGAATAGTTGGTGTAATCCAGGCAACTTCCTGGAGTATCCAACCCGATGAGCAAGCTGAGCTTTACTTCTTTGTCATCTTAGAGAAAGCGCAGACTGAGATAGAGATATCCTTCGTGGAGCCGGAGTGACTGGCAGGCAAGCTGCTAGACCAATGCTAGTACTTGATACTGTTATCTGAGAGAATTGGGCTACCCAAGCACGAGTGATTCCCTATCCCTCAAGCGTCGCTAGATGAGCAGGAGTCAAATCCAGTTAGCATTGGTTATGCCCCCACCTTTTTATGGAGCAGTCACTGCAAAGCTAGAGAAAGGAGCAAGGCCATGGCATATGAGGTGCAAATGCGTCAGATAGCCCGACAACTGATATCGAAGCATGGGAATCTTGCGGAGGT
The DNA here is from genome assembly GCA_030673735.1 of Anaerolineae bacterium. GTDB lineage: Bacteria > Chloroflexota > Anaerolineae > Anaerolineales > E44-bin32 > W1033. The sequence goes on along the minus strand of DAOVIK010000223.1, from coordinate 766 downwards.
TCACGTTGTGTCGGGGAATAATCCCTGTCAAATTGAGCTATTGTTCTCTGATGGGGAGAAGATCGTTGTCGGCCAACATTCTGGGCGTGTGGATATAAGCATGATGAAGGCTGGCTATCACGGCACTGGCTCACGCTGCTTTCACGTGTTCTTGGAAGAGGCGGGCTTCCAAGTGACATTCGAGCAGATCGTGGACATGGAAGACGGCACTGTACTGAAACGCTGAAGCTAGAAGCAGAGGGCAGCTCCGAAAGGCGTGGCCGCATAGAATCTCGTTGCGGCCAACCAGGCTATCGTCCGGAAACATATGACTTACCTTCCTCGCAGAGTGGCCATCAACTCGTTGTTGAGAGCTTGGAGCCGCCGAGCAGCTTGGCTCGAAATCAATAGCCGGCGCGTCACATCCCGATGCCCATCAGTTCAGATGAGCAGGTTTGCCTGCAGTTGCCGGCAGTGCACAACACACCTAAAGGAGAGCCCCAAATGAACCTCCCACACAATTCCTCTGGCAGCAAAGGATCCACACCACCAACCGAGTCATCTGATCAATCCCATTTCTTTATATGCAGCGGGAACGCGAGCATCATTAGAGCCAACTACGACCTGCTTGGCGTCGGAGCGCGTGCTCACAATGGAGCCTGCGGACATTACTTTGCCAGCGCAGAAAAGCTGAATGTCCATAAGCAAGAAGCTCGCGAGGCATCCTTGCCCTTCGTGGGGCAAAGCTACATGGGCTCGAAAAGCAAACCCGTGTCGCACATGCATG
>DAOVIK010000095.1 GCA_030673735.1 Anaerolineae bacterium | reverse complement strand
GGCTTGCTCCCTCAACATTGCGTTCCCCACCACACCCGCCCCGCCATCCCACCAATCCGTTGCTACGTTCACGCCCGGAAGTGTGGTAAGCGTCCCAACTTCAGCCCCCCCATCGCTGCTGCTTGCACCCACAGATCTGACAGAACTCTATGAAGCGGTGAACCCGGGCGTGGTAAGCATCGTAACCTACGCCTCTCCCGGAGCTCCCCACAGCGATAGGGTCTTGCTGGGGCAGGGATCAGGTTTCGTGATCGATGAATTGGGACACATCGTCACCAACCAGCATGTCGTGCAGGACGCCAACGAGATCGAGGTGGATTTCCCCTCCGGCATGAAGGCATGGGCAACCCTGATCGGGACTGATCCTGATTCCGATCTGGCGGTAATCAAAGTCGAAGTATCAGCTTCGATTCTGGTACCCCTGCCTCTGGGAGACTCGGATTCGGTGCAAGTTGGCGAACTAGTGATCGCCATCGGGAATCCCTTCGGCCTTTCGGGGACATTGACCGTTGGCGTAGTTTCCGCGCTCGGTCGAACGTTGGCCTCCGAACGTGCAGCTCCGGGAGGAGGAACGTTCTCCGCCGCCGATCTGATCCAAACCGATGCGGCCATCAACCCTGGCAACTCGGGCGGGCCGTTGCTCAACATGCTCGGTGAGGTCATCGGCGTCAACCGCGCCATCCGTACCGAATCCTTCACACTCAGCGGCGATGCAGCCAGTTCGGGCGTGGGGTTTGCCATCCCCTCCAACATCGTGCGCCGGGTGGTCCCGGTTCTGATCGCGGAAGGTGAGTACAACTACCCTTACCTGGGCCTCTCCAGTCTGAGCGAATTGAACCTCAGCGTTTTAGAAGTGCTCGGATATCCTCCCGAGACGACCGGAGCCTACGTCACCTGCGTTACTCCCGGCGGCCCTGCCGATCTCGGAGGCATGATAGGTTCTGCCAGCTGCGACTCGCTGGAAGGGCTGCTGGTGGGTGGGGATCTTATCATCGCCATCGACGCTCAAGTCGTGCGTGAATTCAACGATCTCATCTCCTACCTGGTCAACCACACCGAGGTTGGCCAACAGGTTATCCTTACCGTGATTCGCGACGGAGCAGAGATCAATCTTGAAGTCACGCTTGCGGCCCGGCCGTGACCGCAATGCTGATTAATTGCATCAAGCATTAGGAGGAAACCATGCTCATTGAGCGTGATCTGCATGAATTGATCGCATACCATCCAAGTAAACCTGTGCTGAGTGTCTATCTAAATGTGGATCCATCGGCAGGTGCTGCGGATGCATACAAGCTTCGCCTCCGCCAGCTTCTGAAGGAGTTTGAAGACAACCTGCCGCAGGATATCGAAGCTCTCAATCGTTTTGTTGAGCATGAGTATGATTGGTCCGGCCGCAGCTTGGCGCTTTTCTCATGTGCTCCGGATGGGTTCTTCCGAAATTTTGCTCTGCGCGTTCCTATTCGCGATCGCGCACGCGCGCTGAACCGTCCATATGTGAAGCCGCTTGCCGATCTATGGGACAACTATGGCAACTACGGCGTCGTCTTGGTAGACAAGCAAGGCGCGCGTATGTTTCATTTCCATTTAGGTGAATTACGGGAGGAAGAGGGCACTTTGGGAGAAGCCGTGCGCCACACCAAGCGAGGTCGAGGATCCCAAGCCCCCGGCCGACGTGGGGGCGCTGCAGGCGTCACACGCCACACCGAAGAGGTTGTTGTGCGCAATCTCAGAGAAGCCGCCAAACTAGCCTCACGTTTCCTAAAAGAGAATCATGTGCGCCGGGTCTTGATCGGCGGTACGGAAACCACGGTGGCGCGCTTCCTGGATCAGCTGCCGAAATCGTGGCGCAGTCTTGTAATAGGCACCTTCCCCATGAGCATCACAAGCGGGCATTCCCAAGTTTTGGAGCGCGCCATGCAGGTGGCGCATGAGGCCGAACGCCGGCGTGAGGAGCGCCTCGTCTCCGCCGTGATTACCGCTGCCGCAAAGGGACGTGATGGGGTAATCCGCTTGGATGACACACTCAGTTCAGTTCATGCCGGCCGAGTGCAGACGCTGGTCATCCACGAGGGATTCCGCGCCGCGGGCTACCGCTGCCAAGGCTGCGATTACGTCACCACCCAGGAGTTAGCCAGTTGCCCCTTCTGCAACAGCACCTTCGACAAGATCGTGGATGCTGTCGAACACGCCGTGCGCAGAGTGATGGAGGACAACGGGGAAGTGGAAGTTGTTCATGCAAGTCCAGATCTCGAGCGCGCTGGCAGCATAGGAGCGCTTCTGCGCTATTGAAATCCACGCTCAGACGTCGAAAGACCCCCGATGTGATAGCTATCGGGGGTCTCTTATATATGGCCCAACCAATTAGTTGTTAAATGCCTCGCTCTCCAAACTCTGAAGGTCGTTGGATATGATGGCAAGGTCGCCATCGGCAGCAAAGATGTTCGTGTCGATCTCGGAAATCGCCTGCTGCAGACGAACCCGCAGCCCCACAACGGTGTTGGCGTCCTCGCCTTCAAGGAATTCTTGCAGCCTTGATAAGCGCTCGTCCGTTTCGGCAAGGGCAGTCCGTGCCGCGCTGCGATCGTCATTTGCCAAAGCCAGTCTAGCAGTGCTGACGTCGGACAGGATCATCAGCAAGTTGATATGCTCTTCGGCGCTTTTCAGCTCGGATTGCAGATCGTCATTGTTTTGCTCGAGCTCATGCAAGCCAGCAACGACTTGTTCTAAATCTGCGATCAGAACGCCTGCCGCGGTCAGATCATCTTGAACATTGCCCAAATCGCGCTCTAGCGGGGCCACGCGAACCAACCATGTAAGCCCCACTCCGAAGCCGAAGATGATTGCGACCCCCGCCGTCCAGCGGATCACCTTGGTGAAGAAACGTCCCAAGGCGCTGGGCTCCCGTGGAGCTTCCTCCTCAACAAGAGAGCGGATCTCATCCATCGGGGATTCGTCTGAGTTCATTACCTTCCTCCGATCGGCATCCTTGTTCCTCTTCCTGCAGTTTCAGAGCATGCCGATTGCGATGCAGATTGCTGGATACCGATTCTGCCAAGTCAGTGGAAGTATTTTGCAGCCACTGGCGCCTCTGGTCAAGGCTAACCCTGAAGCTATACGTCCTTTGCCTACGCTAACGGATCATCACGACCGATTTCAGATCGTAAGACCCGGGATTCCGCTCGCGCCGTAGAATTGGCAGTCGCACAGCCCGTCAGCGCGGTTGGTGTGTGTAAATACTATACGTCATAGAAATCGGTGTCTGGTAATCGGATCACGCGCTCCAATAGTCCTCAGGTTGCCAGTGGGTGTAAACCTGAGGACGACGTGCGAAGAAACGCACAAGCAGCAATCCGAAAACGAAGCCACCAATATGCGCCCACCACGCGATACCGCCGAAAGGCATCATTGCGCCTATGCTCAGCAAACCTGAAGAGATTTGGGTGAGGAACCAGATCCCCAAGTAAAAGAGGGCCGGGATCTCAATGAACCATGGAAATATGAAAAGCGGGATCAACGTGACCACGCGCGCCCGGGGATAGAGGATCATGTACGCCCCGAGAATCCCTGCGATGGCGCCGCTGGCGCCTATCGTGGGCAAGCTAGAGCCTGAAGCGAAGATCACGTGCGTCATTCCGGCGGCGACGCCGGAAGCGAGATAGAAGACCAGATACCGCAGCGAGCCCATCCTGTCTTCGACGTTGTCACCAAAGATATAGAGTATCCACATGTTGCTGATCAGATGAAACCAGCCGCCATGCAAAAACATCGAGGAGAAAACGCTGATATAGCTGAGCGGATTCAGGAGTGAGAAGTTGGAAGGGACCAGGCCGAATAACGTCAAGAAGCGTTGAAAGGCTCCGCCCCCGACACCAAACTCGATGGCCTGCTCGAGCAGAAACACCAATACGCTGACGACAATCAAGCCCCAGTTGACAATGGGAAAGGAACGGGAGCGGACGTTATCTCGTATGGGCAACATCGTTCAACACGGTCCATATCGGCCAATAGGGTATGTAGTACAAGGGCGGCTTGCGCCGCCCATTGTACCGTACGCTCCACTTCGACTTACTTGGCCTTCACTTCGATGAGGCGTGGTCGCGCTTCTTCAGACTTGGGGATGCGAACGGTCAACAAACCGTCCTCGACCTTGGCCTCAGCAGCCTCTGCGTCCACCGAGACGGGAAGTCGAAGCCTGCGCTCGAACTTGCCCGAAACTCGCTCGCGCAGAAGGAATTCGCCAGTCCCATTCGGCGACTCAGGGATCTCGCCACGTAGTGTAAGCACGTCTTCCAAGATCTCAACCTTGAGATCATCAATCTTCATGCCCGGCACGGCCGCCGTGATCTCATAAGCTTCCTCATCGGCATGCACATCAATTCCCAAGTGGAACTGATCATCGTAGCGGCGAACGTGTCTATGGCGCCGGCGAAGACCTCGTGGGGATCTAACGTACGTTCTCATCATTTTCATTCCTCCGTTGCTGTTAGAAGTTTCGCATTGCGCTCACAGCATAGAGTTCTTGCATCAGAGTCATGATAACGAGACGTTTGAGAAGTGTTAACTCTCACTTCCGGCCATAATGCGGGGAAAGCTGGCCATTCTGGAGACACCGACGTTCAGAGCAAAGGCATCCCATGGCGCTTTCCCCATCCATAAGGCGCGTCTACAATCGTTGCACGTCCATGAGGGATAGGAGTGCCGCCACCCAGCACAAGCCGGCGCAGCATATGGGGGCTGGTCCTGATCTCAGCCAGCATGTTGTGCTTCGAGATCAGCCTTACGCGTATCTTCGCCATGCAGCAGTTCTATCATTTCGCATTCGTCGTCGTGAGCCTGGCCGTGTTGGCGATTGCTGCCAGCGGGACGATGCTGGCGCTCCGGCCTGGACGCACCTCTCTCGGACTATTGGCTTTTGTATACGCGTTGTCTATCGCGCTGAGCTACCTCACGATCAACTTCATCCCTTTCGATTCCTACAGCATTGCCTGGGATCGGCGCCAGGCCGTGATCCTGGTGATCTACTTCCTGGCTGCCGGAGCGCCATTCCTCTTCGCCGGTTGGGTTGTTGGGGCGTGTCTCGCTTCTGCAGGGCGCCAGGCTCATCTGCCGTACGCCGCAAACCTCGGCGGTTCGGGGCTCGGTTGCGTGCTGGCACTGGCTGCGCTGGCGTACGTTGGGGAAGAAGGAGCCCTTGCACTCTCGGTATCACTCGGTTTGATCGCGGCTGCCATCCTCACGAAACGTCGGATCACCCGTGCGGCATTATTGACTTTGACGGCCCTATCCTTCGCCGCCGTTGTGCGATTTCCAGACGCGCTTGGCCTGCGTCTATCCCCTTACAAGCCGCTCGCCACAGCAAGGCTGCTCCCAGATGCCAACACAACCATCTCCCTCCACAGCGCCTCTGCACGCCTCGATGCAGTTGAAAGCCGCGCCATACACACCTTTCCCGGATTGAGCCTTAATGCCATGGTGTCCTTACCCGAGCAGACTGCGCTCTACATCGATGGCGAGGGCCCTTTCCCTATCACCGCCCTGGATCCCGCATCAGGCGATGCTATCGCGCTGGCCGCTCACATGCCTTCCAGCTTGGCCTACCTCCTTCGGCCGCAGGCAGATACCCTTATCCTGGATCCCGGCGCTTGGCTGGAAGCTATCATCGCCCTCGCCTCGGGAGCAGGTCATGTGACTCTGAGCGACCCCGAACCCCTGATCAGCGAGGTCATGGGCGGCGCCTACAAGCAACTCAGCCAACAGCTAATCGACAATCCTAGGTTGGAAGTGCTCCCTCGCTCTGACAGAGGAACGCTGAACGCCTCCAGCGAACGATTCGACGTCATTCAATTTGCGCTGAGCGATACCTATCGCCCGGTCACTTCGGGAGCGTTCAGCCTTGGCGAGGACTACACGCTGACCGTCGAGGCCCTGCGTGATACCCACGCGCTGACTGCCAGCGATGGGTTGATCGTGATCACCCGTTGGCTGAGCACGCCCCCCAGCGAATCCGCTCGCGCTTGGGCAACCCTGCTCGCCGCGCTAGAGGCGCAGAGAGTGGATGATCCGGGCCGGTGTCTAATCGCCTTCCGTGGGATGCGCACCGCCACGATGATCGCCTCAAGACGCCCGTTCACTGCAGGCGAGCTGCAGATCACGCGCAGCTTCTTGACAGATAACGGTTTCGATCCTATCCACCTGCCTGACCTGGATCCCGCCGAACTCAACCGCTTCAACCGTCTCCCAACCGACAGCTACCACGAGCTTTTCCAGGCTCTGCTTGCCGATCGCGAAGCGGCTCTCGCCGCATATAATTTCAACCTGCAACCGCCAAGCGACAATCGACCGTTCTTCTTCCACTACTTCCGCTGGCGGCAGACTCCGGAAGTGCTTGCAGCTCTGGGTCTCACGTGGCAGCCCTTCGGCGGCAGCGGCTATTTCGTCCTGCTCGCCTTGCTGGGCCTCATGCTTGCGTTGGCGAT
>DAOVIK010000038.1 GCA_030673735.1 Anaerolineae bacterium | reverse complement strand
CACGAGATCAAGCAAGAGCAGTCGTGGGGGAGAAGGCGTCAGTGATCGAGGAAGTGATTATCTGCGGATGCGGCGATTCACATCACGCAGCCGTGGCGCTAGAGATGGCCTTCTCGTCTTGGAGCGGAAGGAGAGTGAGAGCGGCCCCCTCAATGACGGCGGCGCGATACCTGACACCCCGATTCCAGGCGACAAATATGGGGAGCTTGCTGATCGGGATCTCCGTATCGGGGGAGGTAGCGCGCACGATAGAAGCCGTCGAATTGGCGAATGCCCAAGGGGTGCACACATTGGCTATGACCGGCAACCGGGAAAGCTCCTTGGCTCGCGCAGCGCAAATGACATTGAGTATGCAGACTCCGCCAGCTCCGACCGGACCCGGATTGTTGAGCTTCTTGGGATCGCTGATGCTCGGCTACGCGGCAGCAGAGGCGTTGTCCGAAAAAAGCAAGCGGGATGAAATCGCGAATTCCATGATGGAGTTGCCTGAGGCCCTGGAGCCATGGCTCGAGGCCGAAGCCAGAGCTGGAGGAGACTTCGCAGAAAAGATTAGCGGCCTCAGTCCGGTTGTGTTCATTGGAAGCGGGCCCGCATTCGGGATGGCTATGTTCGCGGCTGCCAAGTTGGTCGAGGCGGCCGGCGTTTCATCTTGGGGGCAGGATGTCGAGGAATGGGCCCACGTCGAATACTTCGCTGAACCCGCGAACACGCCTACGTGGCTGCTAGGTTCAGGCGGGCGCAGTCACATCCGCGAAGATGAGATCGCCTCGGCCGCGCAAGCTATCGATCGATGCTGGGCCATCAGCCGCTGGCAAGGGCACTCGCGTTGGTCCAGAGAAATGCGAGAGGTTCTCTCTCCGCTCGCCCTCTGGCCGGGGCCTGTGGCGTTCGCCGGCCGAGTGGCGATCCAGTTGGGAGAGAAGGCGTTTCGTGGCTTTGGCGGTGGCCGATCCGAAGAAGAAGGAGGAGGCCCCAGCCGGATACGCAGCAGCAAACGCTTGCGAAACCTCGGGGATCTGGAGGATTGACTTATGCGCTCCCAGCGATCAAGCCTATCTCTCACTTGAAAAACCAAGAACTCACGGCTTTGGTCCGAGTCAAGGTTCCTGATCAGGATGACCGGAGGATTGCAAAGCTTGCTTAGGATCACCGTGGAATGGATTCGGAAGATTTGAGGTGAAATCGCGGTGAAAATCGTAACACAACTGCCTTAAAGGTGTTAAAGGAGAGGCACGGAAGCTAGCCTTAAGGATGTTTTCATTTACGTTGGCTCCATTTCGGGGTATAATCGAGTTTGCCGACTCGCGGCTGCTGGGGATGCAGCCGCACTGACAGCCAAGGACCCCTAATGACAAGTGCCAATCTCTTGCTCATAGAAAGCGGTCGGGCGACGGCTCCATCCTTTGCCTCTGCACTGAAGAAAAAAGGATACTCCATATCAGTTCACCACAAGATTGATCTTGCGCTCAAGGCCGCGGCGAAGGAGTCTCCTGACCTGGTGGTTCTAGATGCCGCGTCGATGAAGACCAGCGGAACAAGAATGTGTCGCAAGACGCGCGCCCAGCTCGATGGCGTTCCCATCATCCTGGTATCGCCGGAGGGAGCGCGTCCTGATCGGACCAATGGGGCAAGCCTGACACTGGTTCAGCCCTTCACCCCTAGAAAGCTACTCAACCGCATCGAGCGTTTGCTTCCGGGGGACGAACGCCATGTTCTCGAACTCGGTCCGATCAAGCTCAATCTGGCTCAGCACAAGGTCAAATGCCATGGCAAGGAATCCCGGCTGACGCCCAAGCAAACCAGATTGCTTGAAGTCTTCATGCAGAATCCTGAACGACTTATGACCAGGAAGGCGTTGATCCGGCAAGTTTGGGATACCGACTATACCGGGGATACACGTACCTTAGACGTCCACATGAGCTGGCTGCGGAGAGCGGTTGAGCGGGATCCCAAACAGCCGAGATTGCTCGCCACGGTGCGAGGCGTGGGATATCGCCTCATGGTACCTCCTCCGAAGTGAGACTATGCACTTGCTTGATCAATCATCGCGCCCAAATGGGCGCGATTTTCGTTGTAGCGGGATCCGGAAGCGGGAGGGCCCGATCCGGCCTGTCCTTGAAGTTCTGCCAAGGGTGAAATGCTATGGGGAAAACAAGACTACTCAAATGCAGGAAGCCGTATAAAGCCGGCAAAACGTGGGAATACGGAAAGATGTGCTCCCTGGGCGGAGAGTTGCCGCATCCCCTCCATGACGGCCTCGTTGGGCTCGCCGTATATATCGATACGTGTGGTTGTTGTGTGCTGCATCACATCGCGCCGATACGGGTCTGAAAGGTTCCAATGAGCCAGGATTGATTCAGAGTCCCGGTGAAGCTGAATGGCGTAGGCAATCATCTTGCTTTCATCGATGTTGACCTCGCCCATCAGTTGGGGGCCGTTGGCCTCAAGGAAGTCGATTGTATTTAGTACTGCCTCTTTGAACTTTTCGAGGGCACCGTCGTTTATCGTGGAGGTAGAGATAAAGAGTATGGGCCCAGACATGTTTACCTCCTGGCGTTCAATGCCTTAGATCTCTAGGCCGTCGCGCCAATTGCCGCAAAGCATCTGCTTATGCAGATCGCGCTTGGATAACTGGATCTACCGTTTTCAGTCCGCAATCTGGATATCTATGCTGTCGATCCCGGAGTTGCCCACTGCATCGACCGCTCGCACGGCAATCCTGTGTGTGCCGCTTGCAGCGAACTCGTGGGGCAATTGAAGATCGAGGTTCTTTCCCTTCCAGTGGCGCACCGCCTGTGACTGGCTCCGAAAAACCAAACCATCGTGGTTCCAGTCCACCTCCCAGAGAACCATGTTCTCCGGAAAGCCCGCGGGAGTCTCCGCTGCTCCGCTCGCGCCTTCGAGCTTCACTGTTGCGGAAAGGCCGGAGACATCAACTGATACAACTGGCCGGAGGCTGCCTTCCAACGATTCGCCATCAGCATGCCAAAGTGAAAACGGGAATGCTTCCTTGGCCAAGAGCAACCTGCGGTAGCTGGTATGCACGGCCAGCGAGCTGGCGTCGCATGCGATCCACCGCCGCCCCAGCCTGGAGGCGACCGCGGCCGTTGTGCCGGAGCCGCAGAATGGATCGAAAACAAGATCCTCTGGATTGCTCGATGCCAACAAGATGCGCTCAAGGAGGGCTTCCGGCTTCTGTGTCGGGTAGCCTGTTCGCTCGTTATGCAAGCGGGCGATGACTGGAAAGTACCACCAATCTTCTGGAACTTTGCCGCGTTCCAGGTCGGGTTTTCGACCAAATCCCGCCTTCGGCGATGAAGCGAATGTCTTCACCGTGCTGGGATCATAAGCCACGCGCACCGCGTCGGCATTGAACGTATATTGGCTGGATTTTGTGTAGGCCAGGATGGTGTCATGCTTGCGTTTGAAGGCCGTGCGGATCGGGGATGGCCCATGGTAGGTCCAGATAATCTCATTGAGCAAGCGCTTGGGGCCGAAAATCTCGTCGAGCATGACCCTTGCGTAGGCGGAGGCGTGCCAGTCTAGATGCAGATACAGAGTCCCAGAGGGGGACAGGAGCTTGTGCAGCAGCTTCATGCGAGAGTAGAGCATGTCCAGGTACGCGGCACCATCGCGCCAGGTGTCGCTATAGCCTTCGATCGTTTTCCACTCAGAGGGGCGGCGGGAATCTTCGTCTCGACCAATGCGTGCCGCGTAGGCCTTTCCGCTCAGGAAAGGGGGATCGGCGTACACCAGGTCGACCTTGCCTTCATACTCCGGCAGCATGGCCGCCATGACGCCTGCGTTCTCACCTTGGATCAGTCGCCCGGAGAAGGCAGCGGTAGTGCTCGCCCTGCCTGAGGGGAATGCCTCACATAGCTTAGAGAGCGAGATCGGAGGCGGCTCTTCCTCAGATCGCCCCTGCCACTGCAGGTGGGCGAAGGGTTTATGCCGTCGACGTGGCTTCATGAGATGCCAGTGTTCATTTCTTGCCGAATTGCTTTTCGAGTATCTCCGCTAGCGTGGGTCGTCCGATTTCTTGCAGTTCATAGCGCACGCGCTGGCTCGGCTTCTTGATCTTGAGCAAGCGCCTCAAATCGATCGGCGTGCCGATGATCACAAGATCCACATCGGCATTCTCGATCGTCTTTCCCAGCTCCTTTATTTGCGCATCGCCATAGCCCATCGCCGGCAGCACGTTGCCTGTCGTGGGGTATTTCGCGTACGTGTCCAGAATACTGCCAACGGCGAATGGGCGAGGATCAACGATCTCCGCAGCCCCGAAGCGCCTGGCGGCTATCCAGCCGGCGCCGTATGCCATCTCTCCATGCGTCAATGTGGGTCCGTCCTCGACAACTAGAACGCGCTTGCCCCGGATGGCTTCGGGATCATCGACGTAGATCGGAGAGGCGGCTTCGACCACGATGGCTTGCGGATTGAGCTCGCGCAGGTTCGCGTGCACGGTCTGAATCCCTTCCATATCGGCGGTATCGATCTTGTTGATCACCAGCACATCGGCGGCAATCACGTTCGCCTCGCCAGGATGGTAGCGGCGTTCATGCCCCGGGCGGTGGGGATCGACGACTACGATATGCAAGTCGCTGTAATAGAATGGAAGATCGTTGTTGCCGCCATCCCACACAATGACATCGACCTCCTGCTCGGCATGCCGCAGGATGGCCTCGTAATCGACGCCGGCAAAGACGATGATTTCTTGATCCAAGTGGGGCTCGTATTCCTCACGTTCCTCGATCGTGCAATCGTGTCTTTCGAGATCTTCGTATGTGGCAAAGCGCTGCACAGCTTGCTTGGCAAGATCGCCGTAGGGCATGGGATGTCGGATGACGGCCACGGAGCGTCCCATTTGGCGAAGGACTTCTGCCACGCGTCGACTGGTCTGGCTCTTGCCGCTTCCTGTGCGAGCGGCGCAGATGGAAATCACCGGCTTGGTTGACTTAACTTCCGTGGCTGCCGTGCCCATGATGCGAAAATCGGCACCGGCAGCGAGCACCTCCGATGCCTTGTGCATGACATATTCGTGAGAGATGTCGCTATAAGCGAAGATGACCTGGTCGATCTTCTTCTCATTGATAAGCGATTTGAGATCGGTTTCTGGATGGATGGGAATGCCATTGGGGTAAAGCTCTCCCGAGAGCTCCGGAGGGTACAGGCGCCCCTCGATGTTTGGGATCTGGGTGGCAGTAAAGGCGACCACCTCGTAGGCTGCATTGCCGCGAAAGAACACGTTGAAGTTGTGGAAATCGCGCCCGGCGGCGCCCATGATGATCACTCGCTGACGGTCCATTTCAGTCATTCCTACCTCGCCTCTTCTATCCTCAATAATGGGGCCGCCCAAGGGGCGGCCCACTGGAATTACATTACCTCGGGTGCCTTGATGCTGAGAAGCCGCAAGCTGGTCGCCAGGACTTGCTTCGCCGCGGCGGTCAAACGCAGCCGGGTATCCCGCACGGCTCCCTCTGCCTTCAGCACTGGACAATGCTGGTAGAACTCTGTGAAGTCGCGCGCCAAATCGTAGGCGTAGTTTGCGATGAGCAGCGGCTTGTATTCATCGGCAGCGCGCTGCGCTTCAAGCGGAAAGCGCGAGAGCCGATCCAGCAACTGGATCTCCGCAGGAGCAAGTCCATGCTCGATGGCAAGCGGCTTCGGAAGCACTCCAGCGCGCCGCAGGATGCTGTTCGCTCGAACATGAGCATATTGGATATAGGGCGCTGCCTGGCCTTCGAAATCCAGGGCCCGATCCCAATTGTAGATCGTGTCCTTCCGGTTGTCCACGGCAAGCATTGTGTAAGCCAAAGCTCCCATGCTGACCTGCCTTGCAGCTTCATCTCGCTGTTCAGGCGAAAGATCAGGATTCTTCTCCTCGATGATCTCCACGACCCGCTTGAAGGTCTCATCCACGACATCCTTGTAGAGGATGACGTTCCCTCTACGAGCGGACATGGCACCCTCAGGAAGCGTGACAAAGCCGTAGGCCAGGTGGTAGCACTTGGCCGCTTGAGGGAAGCCCCAGAGTTCCAGGATCTTGAAGGCTTGCACGAAGTGGAAGCTCTGCCGTACGTCCACCACGTACACTGAGCGATCGACTTGATAATTCTCGAATTTCGCCTTTGCGAGAGCCAAATCCTTCGCCAGGTAGAGCGTCGTGCCATCGCTTCGCAGCAGTACGGCTGTACGATACTTCTCGGACTTAAGCCCGAGCTTCTCGTCGATCTTGATGATCACCGGCCCGCCTTGAGGACGCTCATCCTCGGCGATTCCGAGCTGAATGAGCTCCTCAGCAATGGCCTTGGCTGGCTCATTGACTTCGCTTTCGTAGAAGAAGACATCGATCTCGATGTCGAGCATCTTCAGAATATCCTCAAGCTCATCAAGGCTCCACTGCCTAGTCTTCTTCCATAGCTCGCGAACCTCAGAATCCCCCTCATCCCACTTGCGGTACATCTCGCGCACTTCGGCTTCGTACTCCGATGGCCCGGAGGACTGGAGTTCATCATCCTCCACATCCTCATCCAGGCCCAGGAGCGCATTCGCCTCGGCGTAAATCGTGAGCAGCCACTGGCCACGCTCGTGCAAACCCTCGGGTTCCTGCCCCTCGAAGAATCGCTTATAAGCCCACATGCACTTGATCACACCCAAGCCGTGGTCACCGGGGTAGGAGGCGCGTATGGTATCGAAGCCTGCGAACTCGACAATCCTGGCAAGCGACTCACCGAGAATTGCGTTGCGAGCGTGCCCGATGTGAAACGAATGATGCGTGTTGGGTTGGGCATATTCGACCATCAAGCGCTCGGCCTTCTCCTCACCGCGTCCGAAATCTGGCCCTTGCCCGAGTACGGTGTCGACAACGGTGCCGGCGTATACTGCCGCCTCAACGTAGAGATTCAGATAGCCGCCCGCTGCTTCAACGCGCTCGAATCCCTCAGGAACGCCAATCTCGCCTTGGAGAAGGCCTGCGATCTCCTCAGCGCGAGCAGGCACTTTTACCTTCTTGCCGCTGCGCGCCTCTGCCGCGGCAACTTGGAAGCAGGCCGCGGTCCCGAATCCCCATTGGCCGCTGAACGGCGTGGGGACCCAGGCGATCTCGTCCGACGCGGGCAAGCCCAGGCGCTTGAAACCTTTCCGCACGGAGGTAGTGGCTTTGTCTAATTGGCGTTCAAACATCGGAATCCTCGTGGGATTTGGGCGATTATAGCACGCCGCTCAGGTCCTATACCAAAACGACGCACCGCAAGGTGCGTCGCGTGATGAGGACGGAGTTTGTTGGGACGCGCTACTTCGATTTGAGTATAGGGGCAAGACGCTTCATCAAGCGGCTCTTGCGTCGGTCTGCGTTCCTGCGGTGAAGCACGCCCTTCGATTTCGCCCGATCGATTTCGCTTACAGCCATCTTTACGGCTTCAGTGGCAACCTCGGGGTTGCCCTCCTCGATGGCCATTTGGGCGCGCTTGATGAACGAGCGAGTGCGCGTACGCACATCCTTGTTCCTCATGCGACGCTTCGCGTTTTGCCGAACACGCTTCTTGGCTGATGGTGTGTTTGCCAAAGCAATTCTCCTTGCTACTTCATCGTCAAGCGCATATTGTAGCGCACCTGGCGGGATGTGTCCAGACTGCTTTCCTGCCGTGTGAAACCGACTGCAGCCTTCATTCGGCCATGCCGCGCTCCTCGATCGCGAGGTCGTCGTCCGATCCCGCATAAAGCGAGCGTCCGAGCATGTGGTCATACCTAGTCCAGGAACGGCCGTGCTGTCTGGCAGCGACCATCAAGAGGTGGAAGCGATTGACCTGCCCATCGAGATTCTCGAGGTGATGCAGCGCGACGGCTTCAAGCGTCTTCGGTCTGCGTGGCGATCCCCATTCATAACGGCCATGATGGGAAAGAATCATATGCTGAAGACGGATGGAAAGCTCTTCCGGAAACTCCTCGATCGTCCTGGCGGCCGTTGCCACCATTTCGGCTCCCGGCACGACATGTCCCAGAAGACGCCCCTCATCGCTGTATTCGATGTCCATCTCCCATTGAAACTCGCGCAGTTTCCCCACGTCATGCAGAAGAATACCTGCCACGAGAAGATCGCGCTCGATATCTGGATACAGCTCCAAGAGAGGTCGCGAGAGCTGGAGGATCTCGTAGGTATGCTCCAGCAATCCCCCGAGATAGGCGTGGTGGATACGGCGCGCTGCGGGGGCAGAGGCGAACGCCTGGCGGAAAGAAGCCTCCCCAAAGAAGTGGTGCAGCAGGAGCTTCAGGTTCTTATCCTCTGTTGCTTCGATGCACTCATCGATTTCCTGCAGCATGGCTTCCACGTCGCGTTGGGTGCTGGCAAGCATGTCAGCGTGATCGCTTTCATCTCCCTCGGCAAGGCGGACTTGCAGCACGCGTACTTGCAGGTGATCCTGATACTTCTCCACCTCACCCTCGAGCTTGACCACCGCGGCATCTTGCAGCCAGGCTTCAATCATCTCGGCGTCTTCCCAAGCTCGGGCTTCGATGCTTCCTGTGCGATCTACGATGTTCATGCGCAGGTAGTGTCCACGACTTGGATCGCGGAACGATCTCAATCCGACATCACGGGCGAGGTAGAAGCCTGTGAAATGATCATCGGCTTTCAGATCGATTACCCAGGGACCTTTCTTTGGGTGTGCGGGATCACTCATCTCACCACTCCTGTGCACGAGTCTGTCGGCTATGGGAAAGAGTCAACACAGCCGTTGAATTCATATCAAGGCCCAATGGTCCGTTCGGTTGCGAGGATTGAGAGCACCTGTTGGATTCTTGGCCTAGCATACTCATTGGAGAGTGCAGAGGCAAGCGATGGTGCAAGCCAATGGCCCACTTTGGTAGAATCGCCATGCTTTGTCTGGCTACCTGCTTCTTCTCCTGGCGCTTGTATTCTTCGCATCATCAGCCGGATGCACGCTCACCGGCGCTTCTTCCGATGCCCTTGCCACAACCACACTGCGTCCGTTCGCGCCGGCAACGGATTCTCCCCAGCCGAGCGTTATCCCGATCTCTACAATCTCATCTCCTACTCCCGGACCCACAGCAACCCCCTTCACGCACGTGGTGCAAGATGGCGAGAACTTGATCTACATTGCATACATTCATGGCGTCACGCTTGAAGCTTTGCTCGCCGCAAATCCCGGAATAGATCCTCGCTTCCTCTCGATAGGACACGAGTTGATTATTCCGCTATCAGGCACAGATGATCCGCAGGATGAGCTGCCATTGGTAACACCGGTGCCCGTGCAGCTTGCCCCAGTCTTGTGCTACCGCACACCCTCGAACGGTCTTTGGTGCCTGACCACGGCGCGCGGCGGGACGGCAGGCACGATCGAAGGACTGGCGGCGATGATCACGTTGTACGATGCACTGGGCGGGGAACTGGCCAGCGATATTGCGTATGGTCCGTTGAACTTGCTGAAGCCGGAGGAAGTCATGCCGCTGGCGGCCTTTTTTGCGCCGCCTGCTCCGGAGTATTCGCAAGTCATGGCTACGCTGTTCACCGCATTCGAATATGCTAACGAGGCGGAGCGCTACCTAGATACCGATGTCCGATTGGAGGTCATTGAAGCGCTTCCCGGCGCGACGCGGTGGCGACTCGCCGGGTCTATCTCGCTTGCCGCTGGTGAGATAGGCACAGCGGAGAGAATCACAGTGCTTGTGGTGGGGCTGAGCGTGAACGGCGATATTGTGGGATTTAACGTGTGGGAATCGGAAGGGGCGGTGACTGCCGGTGAGCGAATTGTTATCGAGCTAGATCTCTTCAGTCTCGGACCGCCGATTGCCTCGATTGAAATCCTGGCAGAGGCACAAGCGCCGCAATAACATTCCGCAGGGCATTGCCCAAGATCGATTCCCTGTCATGGCGTGGGCACGCTCCAGATGGCGGCGAATTGACCTTGGGCATGACCGATGCCGAATTCTCCCGAAACGATCACATCGTAATTGACAATCTCACCTGGCTGGAGATCTTCCAGCACCAGAACGAATGAGGTTCTTCCCCCAGTGCCGGTGGCGGGCACAGAGGGGTAGAAATCGCTGCGCGGTCCGTGAACGACCAGGAGGGGCACAACGTCGCT
>DAOVIK010000009.1 GCA_030673735.1 Anaerolineae bacterium | reverse complement strand
GGAAAGCAGATGCGCAGCGACTGGCTCTTGCCCTTATGCACAGGCGCCGAAAGACTGCGTAAGGACGGAAAGAAGCTGCATTCAACTCAGAAGCCAGAGGCGTTGATCTACCGAGTGATCCTGGCGGCCAGCAATCCGGGCGATGTGGTGCTCGATCCGTTCTTCGGCACAGGCACCACCGGTGCGGTTGCCAAGAAGCTGCATCGCCGCTGGATCGGAATCGAGAGAGAAACGCAATATATCGAGGCGGCGCGGGCGCGCATTCAGGAGATCCGGGAGGAGCCTTTCGATGCGCAGGCGTTTGACACGAGCGACAAGCGGCGCCGCGCGCCGCGCGTGCCGATTGCCCGCTTGCTCGAGCACGACTTGCTTCGACCCGGACAGACGCTGTTCTTCCGCAAGGATCGCCAGGTGGCTGCCCGTCTCAAGCCGGATGGAACCTTGATCCTGGATGGCGTTGAGGGCTCAATCCACCAGGTGGGCCGTCATCTCAGCGGCGGATCTCCCTGCAATGGGTGGGTGCACTGGTATTACGAAGACCATGATGGCGCGCTGTGCGCCATCGATGGGTTACGAGAGGAATACCGCCGAATGATGTCGGCGGGGGATGAAAATACCCAGATAGCGTAAGCACCCTCGCGGGTGCTTGGCAGCGATTTGTCGCTCTTGATATTATTGGTGCCGAGAGCCAGACTCGAACTGGCGACACCCGGATTTTCAGTCCAGTGCTCTACCAACTGAGCTATCTCGGCAAGCGGGTTGATTCTAACTGTGCTCATACGCGCTGTCAAGCAAGGCCAGTTTTCGGCATGCAGATCGCGCTTGAAGTGGGATCGGAGTCGATCGCGACGGCCCCTAGACTCGCATGGGGCGTGGGGAGATTTAACCGCAAAGTGTGTGATGCGAAGAGAATTCGGTTTCACTGCGGAGGCGTCTTGTGGCACAAGCATATGATGTCATCGTGATCGGGGCGGGGATCATGGGATGCACGACGGCATTCGAACTGTCCAAGCGGGGGATGAAGGTGGTCGTCATCGAGAAGGACGTGCTCGGGACGACCTCCTCGGGGAAGTCTTCGGCGATCATCCGCCAGCATTATTCGAATGAGGTAACGGCGCGCATGGCGCTTCATTGCCTGCGCGTGTTTCAGGATTTCAAGGAGCGGGTAGGGGGCGAGTGCGGCTTCACGGAGACCGGCTTTCTAGCGCTCACGCCGGCCAAGGATGTCGAGGGCCTGAAGGCAAACGTGGCGCTGCAGCAGAGCGCGGGGATCAAGACCGAGGTGCTCTCCAAGGATGAGCTGCGCGAGGTTTGGCCTGCGATCGAAACGCAAGACCTCGTTGCGGCGGCCTATGAGCCCGAAGCGGGGTATGCCGATCCCTATCTGACGCTGAGCAGTTACATGAAGGCAGGGCAAAGACATGGGGCAGCGTTTCAATTCGAGACGCAGGTCACCGGCATTCGCTTTGCCGGAGGAACAGCTGAGGGAGTTGATACAACGGATGGGTCCTTCGATGCACCCATGATCGTCAACTGCGCCGGCGCTTGGGGAGCTCCCGTCGGGCGCATGGCTGAGATCGATCTGCCGATCAACTCCTGTCGCGTGCAGGTTAATTTCTTCCGCAGGCCGCCGGGATATGAGCAGGAGCATCCGGTGATCGCCGATTTCGTGCATGGCGTGTACTGGCGATCGGAGACGGGGGGGCTTACGTTGATCGGGCTCATCGATCCGGAAGAAGCCAAGGCAGTGGTTGATCCCGACAGCTTCAACGAACGAACCGACCTCGAATTCGTCGCCGAGGTAGGGGAGCGTCTCGTGCGGCGCTTCCCAGCGATGAAGGAAAGCGAGAGCACGAGCGGGTATGCCGCGCTCTACGCCATCACGCCCGATTGGCACCCGGTGATCGACGAGCCACGCCCCGGAAGCGGATTCTACGTTTGCGCCGGTTTCAGCGGACATGGATTCAAGCTCGGACCAGCAGTGGGCCTGATGACCGCCGACATGATCACAGGGAACGAGACGCCGGGCATGGACCGACGCATGTTCCGTCTCAACCGCTATGCCGAGAACGATCCGGTGACGGGGAAGTACGAATACAGCATCGTGGGGTGAACGCAGACCACTGCGTTCTCGGAACCCTCTTTCATTCTCAAGATAGGGGCACTAGTCCGAAGCGCCGATGATCTCCAGATCCGAGATCTCGAGACATTGCTCCCGGCTGGTGGGAATCACGCCGAAGCGGAAGCCCTTCTCGGGCGAGGCGACGGCGTATTGATTATCGATCCAGGTCACAAATCCGAGCGGGCCGGGGACTGCGATCTGATCCTCCAGCACGACTTGGCCATCAATTTCAAAGCGTACCTTCTCGGGCTCCCAGGCGACGGCATACTGATGCCACTCATCCAAAGCCACGCTCAATTCCACTTCGGCGGATCGCACGGCGCGCAGCGCGGTACGCAGCACAGGCCGTCGAAGGCTCGGGACCTGGGCCATCAACATGCCCACAGCTGCCATGGGAGCCAGCAGTACGGTTGGGATGCGAGGCGAGCGCAAGGCCATGGCCTTGGCTCCGTGGCCCTCAACCCCTGGAGTAAATGCGAAGTGGTTGGGGGGCGAGCCGTAGAAGAACCAAGCTGTCTGTGGAGCGGAAGGCAGCCGCCGGGCGGCGCCGCCCTGACCCAGCGACAGCGTGAAGGGGTCGTTCCAGAAGCCAAAGCCCAGAGTCCCCAGTGGCAGAGGTTCCGAGGCTCGAGCTCGCAGACTGAAGCGCACGGGGGGACGCCAGGGGAAGCGTGCGCGCGGCTTGAACCGGTAGTCATCGAGCTGGGCATCGGCATAGCCTGTGGGCATGGCGGGGATCGTCATGCGAGTGACAGTGTCGGAATCAACCGTAACCTTCCCACCGCCCAGCTCAAGCTTGCCTAAATCAGCAGATTTCATATCGAGGATTATAGGTTTTGGCTTCGCGGATGGCAATCGTGTATAATCGGTCGATCCCTTAAAGGGAGGCAAAATGGAGCTCCACTGGTACGGATTGTCATGCTTTCGATTGACCGAGCGCGGCAAGGCAACCGTGGTGACCGATCCTTATGATGAGAGCGTGGGTTTCCCTCCGCTCAAGGTCAAGGCGGACATCGTCACTGTCAGTCATGAGGCGCCGGGCCACAGCAATCTCAAAGCCGTCAAGGGTAATCCGCGCGCTATCACTCGACCAGGGGAGTATGAGATCGGGGACGTTTTCGTTACCGCAATCCGCATGGAGCCCAAGGCTAAGAAAGGCAAAGCCGCTCGTCCCAATACGCTGCACGTCTTTGACTATGATGGGCTGACCGTTGCCCATCTGGGAGATCTGGCGTACGTGCCAACGCAATCGCAGATCGAGAAGCTTGGGACGGTGAACATCGCACTGGTGCCTGCGGGTGGGGGACAAGCTCTTTCGGCGCCCAAGGCTGCCGAGGTGATCAGCATGATAGAGCCCTCCATCGTTGTTCCCATGCACTACAAGACCGGCAAGGAAGAGATTAGCCTGGGGACCGTGTCTCGATTTCTCTCTGAAATGGGAGCCGCCAAGAGTGAGCCCCTACGGTCATTAAAGGTGAGGAAGAGCAATTTAACCGAGGACACGCAGGTCGTCGTGCTTGCGCCGGTGTCGTAGAAGGCACACTGACGCCGGAGAAAGAATGAGGGCAGGGTTTTACATGGAAGGTGGCGGGATGGCCGTCAAGCTGCTGATGACATGGGATATCGTGCCTGGCAGGGAGCAGGAGTACTTTGAGTTCGTGGTGCGAGAATTCGTGCCGGGCATGCAGCGCTTGGGAATCACGCCAACCGAAGCGTGGTACACCACGTACGGAAAACGCCCTCAAATCCTCACCGGCGGCATAACTGAAACCATGAAGGCCATGCAGGAGGCGCTTACCACGGAGGATTGGCAGCGCCTGCGCGAGCAACTGATGGAGTATGTCACGAATTTTGACTTCAAGGTCGTGGGCGCAACGGGCGGGTTTCAGATGTAGCTGCACAACAAGATCAGAATCAAAAGGAGCCGGCGTGCCGGCTCCTTTGGGTTTATAGCACTAAAGCTAGTCGTCGCTCGATGCCGTTTCAGCCTTCTTGGGCTTTTCCGCCTTGTCGCTCTTGCCGTTCTTGCTCTGCTCGGAAGTTGAGCTTGCGGTCTGTCCGGATGGCGAGCGATGATCGGTGGCATAGAAGCCGGAGCCCTTGAAGACGATGCCTACTGGCTGGTACAGCTTGCGCAGCGCGTTCTTGCCGCACTCCGGACAGCGAGTAAGCGGCTTATCAGTGAATTTCTGCTTTCGGTCGAATTGCACTCCGCAGCTGCCACACCGGTAGGCGTACAGGGGCATGTGGTACCTCCAAACAACGGATGATTATAACGCTTCGTATTTACTCTGCCAAGATCGGCAATCCAACACATCTTCCGTTCTTGGCTGTGATCAGTGCTTCCGACGCCCATGCTTGGCGAGATTGCCAGTGTGGTCATAGGCCGCGCATCCGCGTCATGACACTTAGAACTCTATCACAGGCTCCGTTAGTGCACAGTTAACGTATGATCCATATCATCGTTGGGATACCATTGTTGAAATCGAAGACAAAAAGCAGGGGGGGGTATGGTACGATTGATCCGTGGGTCGGCCGGGCGATCGCGAGTTGCGCATGCAACACGAGGAAAGTCCGCGCTCCAAAGAGCACGATGCCGGGCAACTCCCGGGCGGGGAAACCCGCGCAAAGGACCACAGAAAACGACCGCCGGAGCGACCGGATCGCAAGTTCCCAGAACCTGCGGCTCGGGACCCGGTAAGGGTGAAAAGGTGGTGTAAGAGACCACCGGCGCCGGCAGCAATGTCGGCGGCCAGGCAACCGCCATCGGGAGCAAGGCCAAGCAGGGGTGAAGCTCGCTTGCGAGCGGGGGGCTGCTCGTCCCCTTTGAGCCCTGGGTAGGCTGCACGAGCCCCATGGTGACGTGGGGCCTAGATAGATGATCGCCCAGGCGGGTGTCGATGGGAAGAAGGGTTCTCCCGTAAACCGTCGGCATTCACCGGACAGAACGCGGCTTACAGGCCGTCCCACAACCATCAACCCCGCAGGCTCAGCCTGCGGGGTCCTTTGTTATTCTGCGACCTATGCTGACGCATTGTTGCGATGGGTAAGAAGAAGATCATCGATGGGAAGGGGGTGGCTAGGAAAGGGGTACCAAACCAGATTGGACATTGGGACTTGCATTGGTGTGATTAAAGGTATATACTGTGGTGGATTATGGGAACAGGTGGGGAAAAGTGGGGCGCCGGTGATCACCCGGCGTTCATCTATTCCAGAAGAGGTAAGAACATATGTTCCTCGGCCAGTATCGTCACAGCATTGATGAAAAAGGCCGCTTGACAATCCCGGCGCGCTTCCGGGCCGAATTGGCCACGGGCGCGTACATCACGCAGGGATATGAACGCAATCTTCTGGTTTATACCACAACTAGCTACGAACACCTAGCCGCTCAAACCAACATGCTTTCTACAACCAACCCCGAGGCTCGCGAAGTGCGCCGCATGATCTTCGGAAGAGCATCGGGGGTATCTCTTGATTCGGCCGGTCGTATTCTCATTCCTACCTTTCTGCGTGAATACGCAGGTTTGGATTCGGAGGCCGAGGTCGTCGGAGCCGGAAGCTACTTCGAAATCTGGAGCCCACAACAGTGGACCGAGGTACTCAAATCCGTGACCGATGCTGAGAGGAACGCGCAGCGATTTACCGATTTCGATCTCTCAGTAGGATAGGCCATGAGTACGACTAGGGATGATTCCGGATCAGCATCCCACGTACCGGTACTTTACCATCAGGTGCTCTCCGCGTTGAAGCCCCGCGCGGGGGGCCGTCATATAGACGGCACGCTGGGTTTGGGCGGTCATGCATTGGGGATTTTGGAGACCTCATCTCCTGACGGGGAAGTGCTAGGTCTTGATCGGGATCAGGCTGCGCTTGAAATGGCTGGGGTGCGGCTGAGCAAGTACGGCAAGCGTGTGCACCTTCGCCACGGATCCTTCGCACGCATGCAGGAAATCGCCGCGGAGCTGGGTTGGTCGACAGTGGACGGCATACTTCTAGACCTGGGGGTTTCCTCGATGCAGCTCGAAGATCCGCAGCGCGGATTCTCCTTCAGACATGATGGTCCCCTGGACATGCGTTTCGACACAACACAATCTCTGACCGCCGCCGAGTTGGTGAATGAAGCTCGCCAAGAGGAACTCGCCGAAATCCTGACGAACTATGGCGAGGAACCTCGAGCCCGCCGTGTGGCGCGCGCGATCGTAGCTGCGAGACCGATGAGTACGACCCTGGAGCTGGCAGAGGTCGTATCAAGAGTAGCGGCTCGCAAACGGAGGGGGCTCGATCCAGCAACACGTACGTTCCAGGCTCTTCGCATCGCTGTCAACGATGAACTGGAGAGTTTGGCGGCTGGGTTGATGCAAGCGATAAAACTGCTCGTGGCTGGGGGAAGGCTGGTGGTGATTTCCTTTCATTCATTAGAAGACCGCATCGTCAAGCGAACCTTCGCTCGCGAGAGTCGAGATTGCATTTGCCCACCCAGGCTGCCGATGTGTACATGCGAGCATCAGGCGCACTTGCGATTGCTGACGCGAGGTCCATTGCGCCCGGACGAATCCGAAGTGCAGAAGAATCCACGCGCGCGCAGCGCTCGATTGCGAGCCGCAGAACGCATCGCTCTGGCATGAGGATTGCACGCCGATTCGAAGACCGATCATAGGGAACTTCGATGACCGTACCTCGTAGACAAGCCTCCAAGCAAGCAGCCTGGCGCCTCCGGGTCCGCTTGACGAGCGGCACATTGATGTGGCTGATCGCACTGCTTGTGATTGGTGGGGTTTACATGGCGGTGAATGCCAAGATAGCTCGCGCGGGCCGCGACCTATTGAGCTTGCAGATAAGCCGCACGGATCTCAGGCGGATCAATGCGGAACTCACTTCCAAGCTGGCTGAATTGACTGCGCCGGATCGCATGGTGGAGCTGGCGGCTGGGATGGGTTTCCATCCAGCAGGAAATGATGAGGTCGAGTACGTGCTCGTAGAGGGGTATCAGCCTAAAGAGCCTTTCATCGCACCTCGACCTGTCTCGTGGGAAGACGATATCGTTGTGTCTCTCTCCCCGGCATATAGCGAGACCTTGGGCCAGTGGTTTGCACGCTTCCTGGCCGGGGAGAGGCCCGAGTAATGTCAACCGAGCGCAAGCCGCGGCATTTGGTGGGTTTGGTTTTGGTTGGCATGGGCGCGGTTGCAATCGCTCTGGTTTACCAGCTGATACGTGTGCAGTTTGGACCTTACGTACCGTTTTTCGCTGGCCGAGAAGAGATGCCCGGCATCAAGGAAACCTTGCCACCTGTGCGGGGATTGATCTTCGACCGGGATGGCCGCTTGATGGCCACCAACAAACCTTGGTACTTGGTGGAAGTCGAAATTCGGCACTTGACCGAAAGAAGCCGAATCGAGATACCGGTCTTGCTTGCCGCATTGCTTACCCTGCCCTACGAGGACCTGCAGGACCAGATTGACAAATTCTGGGAACCTCGGGCCGAGGCCCGAATTAGGCTGACGGCCGTGAATGATTCTGGGCTTCGCTTGCCGATCTGGATCGATCAGGGGGCGCATGACGTGATCGAAGACCTGAATGAATCGAATTCAGACGAAATCGTCCTGGATGGCTTGTATTTGGTTCCGAATAGCCGTCGCTTCTACCCGGCAGGACGCATAGCCGGGCACGTGATGGGATTTGTGAACCAAGAGGGTCAGGGATACTACGGCATCGAGGGCTACTACGACGACTGGCTGTCGGGCAGGCCGATTGAGATCGAGCGGGTTTACATCCCTCCCGAGGCCCGGCTGCAACCAAATCCGCCCGCGGGAGTGAACTTGGTTCTGACCATCGATTTGGAAGTTCAGGAGATGGTCGAAGCGGTGCTTGAGCGGGCGGTGCAGAACAGCCTATCTGTTGGCGGCCAGATTATCGTCATGGATCCGGGAAATGGGGAGATCCTTGCCATGGCAGCATGGCCTCAGCTTGACCCCAATAACTACGATCCCTGGCTGACACAGGACACCGATATTCCGCTACCAATTGGTCCGGCGGTAGTCGGCCAATATGAACCAGGCTCGACGTTCAAAGTTCTCACGATGGCTGCAGCCGTAGATGCAGGCGTGGTCGAGCCCTACGACATCTACGTAGATACAGGCATGATCGAAATCGGCGGCCATCAGGTGCAGAACTGGGATGAAGGTGTCTGGGGTCCTCAAACGATGGTCGAGTGCTTGGCGAACTCCTTGAATGTGTGCCTGGCGCATGTTGGGGCGGAGAAGCTTGGCGCGGTTCTTCTCTATCCGTACTTATCGGCGTTTGGCATCGGCCAACCGACGGGCATCGATCTGGAGGGCGAGCTTCCTGGGCAGCTTCGAACCCCGCGCCACCCGGATTGGACTGAAGCTGACTTGGGAACCAATTCGTTTGGTCAGGGAGTGTCGGTGACGCCGATCCAGTTGATCACCGCCGTAGCCGCCATTCCCAACGGAGGGGTATTGGTGCAACCGCACGTGGTGCGCCAAATCGTTGGGCCGCGAGGTGTGTACTGGCCGAGCCCCTCTGAGCTCGGACGTCCGTTACAACCCGAGACGGCAGCCACGGTGGCGGACATGCTCTGGGAGTCGCTTCAGGGTGAATCGAGCAATGTCCGGGTGGAGGGGTATGAACTGGCGGGTAAGACGGGCACAGCGCAGATTGCAACCGGATTTGGCTACGATCCGCGATGGACCATCGCGTCGTTTGTCGGTTGGGGACCGGTCGCTGATCCGCGGTTCGTCGTGCTGGTGCGATTGGACAGGCCGGGCGCATCTCCCTGGGGATCCGAGGTGGCGGCGCCGGTATTTGAGGAGATTGTGGCGCGTTTGGTAGTGCTGATGGAAATACCACCCGACTCAGTCCGAGATGCGCAGGCTTCGGCCGGTTAGGTTGGATGGCGGGATGCGATGCTGACCTTGGCAAACGTATACAAGTCGATCACGGGCAGGAAAGTCCCTTCGGCGATCAGCCCGGTCACCGATGCGGTGATCGATTCGCGCCTGGCCATTCCGGGAGCCTTGTTTGTGGCGGCTCCGGGCGAGCATGCCGATGGCCATGATTTCGTGGTGGATGCATTTGAGAGAGGCGCCTCGATTGCGCTTGTGCAGCGCGAGATGCCACCGGAGTTGAAAGTGGTGGATCTGAGAGAGCCGGTTTCCGGCAGAAAGCTGGCTGGCCTCAAGATGCCGGTGTGCTTGCGGGTCGAAAACACAGTAGAGATCCTGCAGCAGATAGCGAAGGACTGGCGAGATGCGCTGTCTGTGCGGGTGATCGGCATCACTGGGAGCGTGGGCAAGTCAACCACCAAAGAACTGACGGCGTCTGTACTGGAAACTCGCTTCCGAACTTTGAAGAATCCAGGAAATCTGAACAACGAAATCGGGCTGCCGCTGAGCCTGTTGCGCCTGACCGAGGCTCATGAGCGCGCGGTGCTAGAAATGGGTTTCTATCTGCCCGGCGAGATTGCCCTTCTATGCCGCATCGCCCGTCCCCATGTTGGCGTGATCACGAATGTCAGCGAGGTTCACATGGAGCGGGCGGGGAGCATGGAGGCCATCGTAGCGGGCAAGACAGAACTTGTGGAAAACCTTCCAGCTTCTCCAGATGGGGTTGCCATTCTGAATTACGACGAACCTCTGGTGCGCCAAATGGCGCAGAAGACCTCCGCGCGTGTCATGTACTACGGGCTTTCTTCGGAGGCGGATCTTTGGGCCGATGAGATCGAAGGGCTTGGCCTGGAAGGTGTGCGCTTCGTGATGCACTACGAGGGCGAAGTGGTGCATGTGCGTGTTCCGCTGTTGGGCAGGCATTCGGTGCACACTGCTTTGCGCGCCACAGCTGTCGGTTTGGTGGAGGGTCTGGGTTGGCAAGACATCATGGAGGGATTGCAGGACAGCCGCATGCAATTGCGATTGGTGGCTGTGCAAGGTCCAAGTGGATCGTTGATCCTCGATGATACCTACAATGCCGCTCCGCCGTCGGTCATCGCGGCTCTCAACCTGCTTGCCGAATTGGAAGGGCGGAGGGTGGCAGTCTTAGGTGACATGCTGGAGCTCGGAGAGTACGAAGAAAAAGGGCATCGGATGGTGGGAGCCAGGGCGGCGCAGGTGGCCGACGAAATCATCGCCGTAGGGGAGCGGGCACGCTGGATCGCTGAAGAGGCAGTGCAGGCTGGGATGCACATAGAAAACGTCTTTGCATTGCAGGACAGCCAGGAGGCGATCATCCACCTGAAAGATCAGGTGGGGAAGGGTGACGTTGTCTTGGTCAAGGGCTCCAGGGGCATGCGCATGGACCGCATCGTCGCAGCTCTCGAGGAGGCGCTATGAGCCAGATTGCCATGGCACTCACCCTGAGCGGCATTACGTTTCTCCTGACTGTGATCTGGGGGGCTCCGCTCATTCGCATCCTTCGCCTGCTTCGAGTCGGCAAGCAGATACGCATAGAGGGACCCCGCCGACACTTCATAAAGCTGGGAACACCGACCATGGGTGGGTGGTTGGTCGTCATATCCGTCTTGCTCGTCACAGGAGTTCTGAATCTGGCTTCGATCCTTCCTGAACTGGATGTGCTGGGAAACTCAATCCTCTTGCCATTGCTGACCATGCTGGCTTTCGGGATCTTGGGCGCGCTGGATGATTGGCGGGGGATAAAGGGCACCGACCAAGAAGGGATTCGGGCGCGGTGGAAGTTCCCCGCTCAGGCGCTGCTCGCGCTAGGTGTAGCGCTCGTTTTGAAGTATGGGCTCGATGCACCGGATCTATACGTCCCCGTCTACCTGGAAGAGATCGAGCTCGGGATTTGGTACGTGCCGATCGCGGCGTTCGTGATCGTCGGCACCAGCAACGCTGTCAATCTCACGGATGGATTGGATGGATTGGCCGGACTTATCGCCGCAACGGCATTCGCCGCCTACGGCATTATTGCACTTATCCAGGGGCAGGTCTTCCTGGTGAGATTCGCTTTCACCGTCGTTGGCGCTCTCTTCGCCTTCCTCTGGTTCAACGCCCATCCGGCAGATCTCTTCATGGGCGACACGGGTTCGCTTTCTATTGGAGCCACCTTGGCAGTCGTGGCCTTGATGACGGGGCAGTGGGCGATCCTGCCGGTGATCGCCATCATCCCCGTCAGTGTGGTCTTGAGCGTGATCCTGCAAGTGGCCTATTTCAAGCTGACCAAGGGCCGCAGACTGTTCAAGATGGCTCCCATTCATCATCATTTTGAACTCATGGGCTGGAGTGAGACCCAAGTTGTACAGCGCTTCTGGCTGGTGGCATTGCTGGCAACCATGATCGGGATCGGATTGATGCTCGTCTGATAGGAGGTGGCGCGATGGAAATCGGAATGCTCTGGTTTGATGATAGCCAAGCTTCTTTGGGGGAAAAAGTCAAGCAAGCGGCTGTCTACTACAGGCAGAAATATGGGCATGGCCCTACGCACTGCTTGGTCCATCCCCAGACATTGAACGGTGGAAAGGGAAAGATCTCCGGCGTAGTTATGCGTGAGGCGCATAACGTGATGCTCAATCACTACTGGATTGGCACCGATGAGAGCATCAGCGCGCTCAAGCAGGATCCACGTCAATCTGCTTGAGCAAGACTTGGGGCAATGTGAGCTTGCACGGTCATCAGGAGGAGTGGGCGGGTAGGCGTGTTGTCGTGCTTGGTTTCGCTCGACAGGGCACGGCCGTGGCACGCTACTGCGCCCAGCATGGAGCCAATGTAATCGTGAGTGATATGAGGCCGGCGGAGGATTTTGTGGACATCCGGCAGGAGCTGGAAGGGCTACCCATCGATTACGTCTTCGGGGGTCACCCGGCAGAACTTGTCGAGGACGCAGATCTTCTCTGCCTATCCGGGGGTGTTCCTGCGGATGCCCCCCTGGCGAAGTTGGCGCTAGAAAAGGGCATACAGCTTTCCAACGATGCCCAGCTCCTGCTTGAGGCCTCTCCTGCACCCGTGATCGGCATCACCGGATCCGCCGGCAAGAGCACGACTACGGCTTTGGTCGGCAGCATGGCGCTCGCTGATGCCCGATGGTCCGAGGGGCAGGTGTGGGTAGGCGGGAACATCGGCCGCCCACTTCTCGAAGACCTGGATGAGATCCAGGCAGGCGATTTGGTCGTGATGGAGCTTTCCTCGTTTCAGCTGGAGCTCATGACGTTGAGTCCACAGGTGGCCGCAGTGCTGAACGTCACGCCCAATCATCTGGACCGCCATCAAACGATGGAAGCTTACACCGCTGCCAAGGAGCGCATCCTCTCATTTCAATCCGCCGACGATTTGGCGGTGTTGGGAAGGGATGATCCCGGAGCATGGGATCTGAGATCGAAGGCGCGCGGGCGGCTTCTGAGCTTCGGGTTTGAGGAAGAGGGGGCATGGGCAGGTACGTTTCTGCAGAGCGGTTCTGTCTGGTTGCGTGACGAAGAAGGCGAGCATGAACTTTTCAAAGAGACGGCGATGGAACTCCGCGGTCAGCACAACCTGCTGAACGTGCTTGCCGCAAGCGCCATCGGTTCTGCAATTGGGATCACGCATGAGGCGATGGAAGAAGGCGTGCGATCGTTCCGAGGATTGCCCCACAGGTTGGAATTTGTGCGTCGCGTGAACGGCGCCGATTGGTTCAATGACTCTATCGCAACCGCACCCGAGCGGGCGATTGCCGCCATGCACGCATTCGATGAACCCATCGTTCTGCTCGCGGGCGGAAGAGACAAGGATTTGGACTGGGACACGTTCGCAGACGAGGTTTGTAAGCGTGTTGATCGATTGATCCTCTTCGGGGAGGCGGCATCCAAGATTGCGTCCTATTTCGGGCCGCGAAGGGATCGCAAACTTCCGCGCAGCATCGATATCTTTGATGGCTTGGATGGTGCAGTGCAAGCAGCCGCGCGTATAGCCCGTCCGGGTGATGTGGTTCTACTTGCTCCGGGGGGAACCAGTTTCGACGAGTTCTTCAACTTTGAAGCACGCGGAGAGCGTTTCCGTGAGTTGGTGCAAGCGCTATGACAGCCATTGATATAGCGCGTGAAATCAAGGGCGAGACGCTGGCGAGCAAGCTTCGGCGGCAGGGTTTTGATCCCTGGTTGCTGTTGATTCTCGTGAGCATGGTTGCCTTCGGCCTGGTGATGGTTTACTCGGCCAGTTGGGATGTGTCTTGGCGCATAAGTAATCATGATCCGCTTGCGTTGTTTCGCCGGCAGTTGACCAATCTCGGACTGGGCGTCGCTGCCATGATTGTCGCGATGCGGTTTCCGATGGATTGGCTGCGTAAGCTTGCGCTTCCCATCATCATCGTCGCCATTCTGACATTGATAGCGGTATTGGTGATCGGTGGAGGCGGCGAAGGACCAGCGCGGGCCTTGTGGAGAGACCGGATTCAGCCATCGGAGTCGGCAAAGCTGGCGTTGCTTCTGTACTTGGCGGTATGGATGGAATCAAAGGGCGATCGCTTGCCGAGCTGGTCGTACGGCTTTTGGCCGCTGGTCATGATCATCGGCATCGTGGGGGGGTTAATACTGGCCCAGCCGGACTTGAGCGCGGCGATCACCATCGGCATCGTGGCTTTGGCGATGTTCATATTCGCGGGAGCGAAGTTTTCACAGTCGCTTCTGATCACAGCAAGTAGCGCCGTTGTTGGGATCTTGCTGGTGACCGTCACACCGACGGGCCGTGCTCGGTTTGAATCGTTCCTCGCCGGATGGCGAAACTTGGATGATGCTAGTCACCATGTGAAGGAATCCCTGAACGCATTCTACACCGGCGGCCTTTTCGGCCAGGGTTTGGGCGCCAGCCATGGAAAATTCGGATTGCTGCCAGCACCACACACGGATAGCATTTTTGCCGTGATCGGAGAGGAACTGGGATTAATGGGCGCGCTGCTGGTAATCACCCTCTTCTGTCTCTTCATCTGGCGCGGATTTCGCATAGCTCTCGACTCCCCGACCCGGATCGGGATGCTGATAGCCAGCGGCATCACATTTTGGATTGGGGCTGAAGCACTTATCAACATGTCGGTTTTGCTGAATGTAATTCCATTCGCAGGGAACGCTCTACCGCTTTTCAGTTATGGCGGATCAAGTTTGGTCACGACGCTTGCGGGTGTGGGGTTCCTGCTGGGAGTATCGCGGCAGCGGGAACTCCACGCCACTACTGGAGGACAGGTTGCGCCTATTGATATCGGCAGGGGGGACAGGCGGAGGCGTATATCCCGCCTTGGCCGTCGCCGGCGCGCTGGAAAAGAAGGCTGAAGTGCTCTGGGTTGGAGGGGAAGGAGGCATGGAGGTCTCTCTGGTTCGCCGAGCCGGAATTCCGTTCGCGGCAGTACCCGCGGCCGGCTTGCATGGCGTTGGATGGCGTGCCCTGCCGGGGAATCTGATGCGTCTGCTGAGGGGATTCTTCGCCGCCCGGAGTGAGGTCAGGCGTTTTCGTCCGGATGCGATGTTTTTTACTGGCGGATACGTAGCTGTGCCGGTCGCGCTTGCGGGAGTGGGAGTCCCCAAGGCGATCTTCGTACCGGATATCGAGCCCGGCTTGGCGGTGCGGTTTATCAGCCGTCTGGCAAGTCTGGTGATGGTACCGAGTGAACGCTCGCGAGCCTTCTATCCGAAAAACAAGGAAATCGTGGTGACAGGATATCCGGTCCGATCCGAATTGAGGGAGCACAGCCGAGAGGGCGGGCGTGCGGTGTTGGGATTGGATCCGGACCGGACGGTCGTGCTCGTCTTCGGAGGAAGTCGAGGCGCACGGTCGATTAACCAAGCATTGTGGAAAATCCTACCCGCATTGCTGGAGCGGTGTCAGATTGTTCACATAACCGGTGAGCTGGATTGGCCGGTTGTTGATCAGGTACGAGGTGAGCTTTCTGCGGAGCTGGCGCCAGCGTACCGAGCATTTGCATATCTTCACGATGAGATGGGGGCGGCGCTGGCAGCCGCGGACCTTGCGGTCGCACGAGCGGGAGCGTCGACGATGGGTGAGTTTCCTCTGTTCGGCCTGCCAGCCATCTTGGTGCCATATCCGCATGCTTGGCGCTACCAGAAGGTGAATGCCGAGTATCTCGTATCGCAAGGAGCCGCCATAGATCTGGTCGATGAAACCCTGGATCAAACGCTTCTTCCCACGGTTCTATCACTGCTCGATGATCGGAAACGTCTACAAGCGATGGCTGTCGCGGCGCGCCAGTTGGCTGTTCCAGATGCGGCGGCTTCGATCGCCGCCGAGCTACTGGCGCTTGCCCAAGAAAAGGACGGTCTGCATGGTTAGCCTGATCTCGGTCTTCACCGTGTTCGTGGTCCTGTTTGGGGTCATCGGAGCCATGCGCGGGTGGGCCAAGGAATTGCTCGTGACCAGCGCCGTCGTGCTTGGGCTCTTCCTGAATGCGATTTTGGAAACCTACGTAGAGCCGTACCGCAGCGCACTGTTCATGCAGACGGGGAGCACCCAGTTCTTGATTAGGGGAGGGTTTTTGGCGTTGCTGGCTTTCTTCGGCTATCAGACGCCCAGCGTACGCCTCCTGCGTGACAAAGTCGCACGCGAGCACTTGCAGGACATGCTTCTGGGACTGGTCTTAGGGGCCGTGAATGGATATCTGCTGCTGGGTTCGATTTGGTTCTACCTGCATCATGCAGGTTATCCAACGGATTTGGTGATTCAACCCCTGGTCGACTCGCCGTTGGCACAGCAGATAGCTGATATGGTCGCTTACTTGCCGCCGGCAATACTGCCGGTGCCGCATGTGTACTTCGCGGTTGGCATTGTCTTCGTCTTCATCATCGTGGTGTTCGTGTGAAACGCCGTGTGCATTTCATCGGCGTCGGAGGAGCCGGGATCTCGGCAATTGCGCGTGTGATGTTCGAGCGAGGAGAGAACGTGAGGGGATCGGACAAGGCTGAGTCGGTGTACACGACTGGTCTACGAGAGGCAGGAGTTGAGGTGATGATCGGTCACCGTCCTGAGAACGTCTCGGGAGCGGATTTGGTCATCGCATCGTCAGCCATCCCCGACGACAATCCCGAGCTAGTGGCGGCACGCGCTTCCGGCATCCCGGTGTTCGATCGCAAGGAATTCTTGGGTGAGTTGACGACCGGCAGCCAGACCGTGGCAGTGGCCGGTACGCACGGCAAATCGACGACCTCAGGTCTGATCGCTTGGATCCTGGTGCGAGCTGGGCAGCAGCCCACCTTCATCGTAGGCGCCGTTCTGGCGGATATGGGGACCAACGCGAAAGCTGGTGACGGACCAACTTTCGTGATCGAAGCTGACGAATACGAAGAGGCCTTTCTTGGCCTAAATCCCAGCGTTGCCGTTGTCACCAACGTCGAGCACGACCATCCTGACTGCTTCCCAACGCCAGAGGATTTCCGCAATGCCTTTGTGGCCTTCACCGAGCGCGTCCAGGACCTGCTCGTGGTGTGCCAGGACGATCCTGGAGCGTCATCCTTGGCGAGGGCCGATCTCAAGCACCTTACCTACGGCCTGGCAGAGGGAGCGCAATGGCGCGCCGATGGGTTGGCAACCAACGATGAAGGGGGAATGAGTTTCCGAGTGCTGCGAGAAGGGGAAGCATTGGGTACGGCGCGCAATCTTCTCCCCGGCGAACACAACGTGCTGAACAGCTTGGCTGCGCTGGCGGTGGTCGATTTCTTGGATGTGCCGTTCAAAACGGCAGTGGACGCGCTGGCGGAATACCATGGCGTGCAGCGGCGCTTTCAGGTCTTGGGGCAGGCGCATGAAGTGATCATGATCGACGATTACGCCCATCATCCCACCGAGATTATCAGCACGCTGGCAGCAGCTCGGATGCAATATCCGCAATCCGAACTCTGGGCGGTGTTTCAACCGCACACGTATTCGCGCACCAGGACCTTGCTTGACGATCTCGTGGGTGCCTTCGGAGATGCCGACCATGTGATCGTACTGAATGTCTTTGCCGCGCGGGAAGAGCCGGATCCGGAGATCAGCGGAGAGATGCTGGCCAAGCGCATCGACCATGCCGATGTTCGCCACATCTCTGGCTTGAAAGCCGCAACGGCCTATTTACTTGAGAATGTGACGCCGCGCTCGGTGGTTGTGAGCCTGAGCGCGGGAGATGGGAATCAAGTCGTGCTGGATTTGCTGGATGAGATGCAATCTCGAGGGATGGAGGGAGACGATGGCGGAGAGCAGAAAGCGCCTGTTTGAGAGC
>DAOVIK010000215.1 GCA_030673735.1 Anaerolineae bacterium | reverse complement strand
TTATCTGACATGCCGATCCAACCTACCGGGGATACCAGCGCGCCGGGAACCGCGCATCTCGACCCTCGATTTGCTCCGGCTCTCAAGGACTTGGACGGCTTTTCCCATGTGATCCTGGTCTATCATTTCCACCACTCCAAGCGCGTGGATCTCACTGTGACGCCATTCATGGATTCCGTGCCGCGCGGCGTTTTCGCAACCCGGGCTCCCACGCGGCCCAATCCCATCGGCATCTCAATCGTGGCGTTGCGCGGCGTGGAAGGCAACGTACTTCAGTTGGGGAACGTGGACATCCTCGACGGCACGCCATTGCTTGACATCAAGCCCTACGTCCCCAAGTTCGACGCCCCAGAGGACGCCCGAGCCGGCTGGCTTGAGGGCAGCGGGATGGATATCCGCACGGCGCGCTCGGACGATCGATTCCTGTAGGCAACCACCTGTGTTATATAGCAGCCAGCAAAGCTCCGTCTGGGTACCGCTGTGGACAGTATTGCTCCAAGAATACATCATACTGGTTCCGCGAAAAGAG
This sequence comes from Anaerolineae bacterium, assembly GCA_030673735.1. GTDB lineage: Bacteria > Chloroflexota > Anaerolineae > Anaerolineales > E44-bin32 > W1033. Next base: position 3,275 of record DAOVIK010000215.1, on the reverse strand, counting down.
CCCCGCTGCGCGGGGCCCGTGTCGCGTTCAAAGCATGATACAGATGGAGATCCTGCAGCGCGATTACTTCGAAGCGCGCAGGGCTTCCAGTTCGGCCTCCAGTTGCATCCTTCGTGTTTCGTATGCCTGCCGGATTTCATCGCGCAACGCGATGACGCGGTCTACGGCCGTCTTCCGAAGCTCATCTCCAGATCTCGGCGCAAGCATAATGCCGACAGCAGATCCGATCAAAGCACCGAAAAATGCTCCCGCGATAAAGTTGCCGAAGCGGCGCATATTGCACCTCCTCCTGCCACCATTATCCCACAGCTTATGCGGTGCACAAGGGTCGGCGCGCGGCTCACTGTGCGCACGGACCCTAGACTCCTCGCGCCCATCTGTCCCATCCTTGGCAGCGCCAACGCATCCGAGTTATACTCCTTGAAACCACTCGGTATTCCAACCAAGTAGGATTGGTACCGATCAGGAGGATTATGTGGCAGAGATTTCAATCGCATATTGTGCGGTTTGACACTACGCCGAGCGCGCCATCAGTTTGATGGCCGAACTTGTCAAGCGCCATGAATACGACCTCCAACGCTTCGCGCTGATTCCTTCCGATGGAGGAGCGTTTGAGGTGAAGATCGACGACGAAACGATCTACTCCAAGCTCAGCACCGGGCGTCATGCGGAGCCCGGCGAGGTTGAGAACTTGGTTGCGAAGCACATCAAGGAGGAGGGCTAATTGTCGCCCAGCAAGGATCGCGTCTTCTCCGGCGCCCGCCCCACCGGACGCCAGCATCTGGGGAACTACCTGGGTGCCATCCAGAATTACGTAGCGTTGCAGGATCAGTTCGCCTGTATCTACTGCATCGTCGATCTGCACGCCTTGACCACCATGGAGACCACGGCCGAGCTTCGTGACAACACGCGCGAGATGACGTTGGATTGGCTCGCGGCGGGAATTCGTCCTAAGGAGACGATCGTCTTCGTGCAGTCACACGTCACCGAGGTCACCGAGCTGCATACCATGCTCTCGATGGTTACCTCTCTGGGCAAGCTGACCGACCTGCCGACCTTCAAGGAGAAGGTGCGGCTGCAGCCGCACAACATCAACTACGGGCTCGTAGGCTATCCGGTGCTCATGACGGCCGACATCGTGCTCTACAAGGCCAAGTACGTCCCGGTGGGCATCGACCAGGCGCCTCACATCGAGTTCGCCCGCGAGGTCGTGCGCTCCTTCAATCACCGCTATGGCACACAGGTGCTCATTGAACCGGAGATGAAGAGCACCGAAGTGCCCAAGGTTCTCGGAACCGACGGCACTCGGAAGATGAGCAAGAGCCTCGACAACCAGATCGAACTGGCCTCCACTCCAGAGGAGACCCTAAAGCGGGTGATGACCATGGTCACCGACCCGCAGCGCGTGCGGCGCGAGGATCCCGGCAACCCCGACGTCTGCAACGTGTTCAGCATGCACAAGATCTTCTCCTCCACTGAGGAAGTGGAGATGGTGAACACCGAATGTCGCCGCGCCGGAATCGGCTGTGTGGACTGCAAGCAGCTCTTCGCCAAAAACCTGAACGCACATCTCGAGCCCTTCCGTGAGCGCAGACGCGAGTTGGAGAGCAAGCCGGATCACGTATGGGACGTGCTCCGGGATGGCGCGCAACGCGCCAGGAAAATCGCAGCGCAGACCATGCAAGAAGTCCGCGACGCACTTGGCTTGCCCTAGCAGCGAGCGGGAACATCCCGGGTCACAGGGAGCTTCATCCAGCATGCGCATCGTCCTACAACGTGTACGCAGCGGACGTGTGTCCATCGACGGGCAGATGATCGCCGAAATCGGCCGCGGACTGGTGATCCTGGTCGGCGTTGGCCATGACGACGGCCAAGAAGAAGCGCGCTGGTTGGCGGACAAATGCTCCACGCTTCGCGTTTTTGAAGACCAAGCCGGCAAGACCAACTTATCGATACAAGATGTTGAAGGCGAGGCCATTGTAGTCTCGCAGTTCACATTGTATGCCGACACACGCAAGGGCCGCCGGCCCAGCTTCGTGAGAGCCGCTCCCCCCGAGAAGGCCGAGCCACTGGTGCGGCAGTTTGCCGATCACCTGGCAAGCCATGGCATTCCCACAAAAACCGGGCTGTTCGGCGCGCACATGCTCGTCGAGATCGACAACGATGGTCCGGTCACGATCCTCTTGGAGAGGGAACCGCAGAAGGCATAGCAATCAAGCGCGCTTCTTCGAGGCCTGAGCCGAGGTCAAATTGTCTTACCCACCTTAGCGCACTTGCTCACAACAGATGCCATCTTCCCGGCAGCATGATGGTTGCCTGGCGTCAACTTCGCGTCAAGGTGCTCTCTCCCCGCGTGCTATAATTCCACCACTGTCGCAATATAACGGAAACAGATACGTTCATACTAGTAAATGGAGGAAAACATGGACATCGCAATCCTGCTGCAAGGATTTTCAACAGTCACGTGGGTCGCCGCATTGGCGATTGTGGTCTTGGCTGTGTTGCGCAGTTCCCGAGGCAGGCCGATCAAAGGGGCTGCAGGGATGGTGATCGGAATCGTCGTGGTCGCCGTTCTGCTGACCACGGTCAGCGCGGGGCTGGTCTTCATCCAGCCAGAGGAGAAGGGTGTGGTTCTATCTGCTGTCACACCCGGAGGCTACAAGCCTGAGGCGCTGAATTCTGGTCTGCATTGGATCATTCCCTTCGCCGAGTCGGTCGTGCGCTACCCGATCTCGAGGCAAACCTACACCATGTCGCTCGCCCCGCTTGAGGGCCAGAGAGCAGGCGATGACTCGGTTGCCGCTCGAACCTCTGACGGCCAGGAAGTGCTCATTGACGCTTCAGTGATCTATGAGCTCGATCCTGACAAGGTGATCGAGGTGCACATCGCTTGGCAAAGCCGTTATTCCAACGATCTGGTGCGTCCGATCTCGCGAGGCGTCATCCGCGACGAGGCCGCACAATATGGCGTCGAAGAGATCGTGACCACGTTTCGTGTCGAGTTGATCGAGGGCATCAAGGAACAATTGGGCCAAATCCTGCAAGAGAATGGGCTCAGGTTGGTTGACTTCGTGCTACGCAACATCACATTTTCGGTCGAGTATGCTGCTTCGGTAGAGCAGAAGCAGATCGCCGAGCAGCTGGCGCAACAGGCACAGCTGACGGTGGAACAGCGAAGGCAGGAGGCCCTTCAGGCGGTTGAGGTAGCCAAGGGCCAGGCCGATGCCGCGCTCACGGTGGCCGAGGGCAATACCGTAGGATGGGTGATTGACGCT
>DAOVIK010000041.1 GCA_030673735.1 Anaerolineae bacterium | reverse complement strand
GTCTCCCCTTTTGAAGGGGAGACAATAGAGGGGTAGAAAAGATTAGGTTCTTTCCGGTTTCAGATGAGGGGGCGAACCTGTATGGTATAGATACCCTTCAGATTGAGTCCCATGGGCATCGATTCTAGGATCAGCCTCTTAATCCCCAGAATCTTGAGAGCTATATCATCAACTCAGGAGACGCACCGCAGTGCGTCTCTACGGATAGCGTTTTCAAGGTCTAGATCCACGTGTCGGGAACCATCCACCTTCGGTGACAAGGACTCCCTATTCACATATGAAGCTCCCACATACTCTTTCGCGGATTGAGGCTTTGCACTATCGGGATTCTGCCAAGGGAGGATATGGCGATTGCCCGGTCCGTACAGGGGGACATTAGAGGGGTGATTAGAATAGGGTACATTCCGGCAGCATTTGAATGGTGGAACCGATGAGGATCGGAGCCTCATCAGGCATAGAACCGGACGCATGCCGTGTGCCCCTACAGTGGCCTTGGAGTCGCGTTCAGGAGATCATGCTCTCCGAGCAAGATAGATTGTAGAGACGTTGCATCCCGATAAGTGCAATCGGGACGGTCGGTGCAACGTCTCTACGGATTCAAGTTTTGGGTCTCGATTCTCGACAGCGGAGCAGCCGAAATCCTGCACTCGATGCCGTTGACCAGCCGGGGCTACGAGAGCAGTGTCTATGCTAGCGGACCATCCAGGAGCCAGACGTGGACGAATGCGCGAGGGAGATGCGGTGCATCCTCACCCAGGTGGAAGCAAATAAGTTAACTTACTTATCGGTGGAATCGCCGGCCTCTGCTTCGCGCATCGTCGTGAAGGCCTTCAGCGCCACTTCGATCATATCTGGTTCGGGCTCGAAGGTGGTCATGCGCTGCAGAGCCAGATTGGGCGCGATGAGAATCCTTGCCCAAGCATTGTCTTGCTGGCGCGCCGTGAAACGAATGTACTCGTAGGCAACCGCTGCCAGGACCGGCAGCAGCAGGATGCGGCTCAGTAGGCGTGGGAGCAGTGGGAGGGGACCGAAGGTTGAAAAGAGCAGGACCGAGAGGATCACGACCGTCAGCAGGAACGCCGTGCCGCAGCGCGCGTGGAGGCGGGTGTGCTTGGTGATGGATTCGACAGTCAGCGGCGCGCCGGCTTCGTAGGCATTGATCGTCTTGTGCTCTGCGCCATGATAGGCGAACACCCGGCGAATATCAGGAATGAAGCTGATAGCCCATATGTAGCCGATCAGAAGGCCGAGGCGTATAAGGCCTTCCAGCAGGTTGGAAGTCCAGGAAGCCAAACCCAGGACGCGCTCTGCAAGATAGGACAAACCCACCGGCAACAGGAAGAACAGACCGATGGCGAAGGCAAGTGAGAAGACCATGGTGATTACCATTGGAGCACCTTCGAGCTGCTCCTCCTCACCGACTTGGATCTGCGCCGAGGACGTGATGGCGCGCATGCCCAGAACGAGGGAATCCCAGATGCCGAACATCCCACGTAGGAATGGAAGCTTCAGGATGCGGCTGCGGTAGAACGTGGCCAGAGGATTGGTCTCTACGACGATCGAGCCGTCCGGAGCGCGCACGGCAAGCGTGCAGGCCTTCTCGCCGCGCATCATCACTCCCTCGATCACCGCCTGTCCCCCGTACATCCTCATTTCCTTGGCCACATAGCGCTCCTTGGTGTGAACTCTCAGCTTACGATCTCATGCGTGAAACGTATGTAAGTTTCGATACCACGGTAGAAGTTGGGAAGATGTTGCTTCTCGTTGGGAGCGTGCAGATTGTCGTCGGGAAGACCGAAACCGAGCATGAGGCAATCCACTCCCATCAGCTTCTGAATCAATCCCACAACCGGCACGGACCCACCCTCGCGTGTGAAGAGCGGCCGCTTGCCCCAAACCGCATCGAACGCGTTGCTGGCCGCCTGGACCGAGATTGAATCGCGCTCGACGATCGCCGGCATACAGCTTGAGATCTCCTCGACCTCCCACGTGATAGTTGGCGGGGCGTAGGCCTTCATGTACTCGAGCAAGGATTGGTGGACCTGCTCCGGGGTTTGATCCGAAACCAGGCGCATGGAAACCTTGGCCATGGCCTTGGAGGGAAGAACGGTCTTCGAGCCCACGCCGGTGAAACCGCTGAGGAATCCGTTGACATCCAGGGAGGGGCGCGCAGAGGCGCGCTCACCGGCCGTGTAGCCCTTCTCCCCGTAAAGCGCCGCCACCCCAGCCTGCGATTGCCACCATTCATCCGAGATCGGCAGCTTTGCCAGATCAGCACGTTCTTCCGCATCGAGTTCACGAACCGCGTCGTAGAAGCCGGGCAGCGTCACGCGTCCTTCGTTGTCGCGCATGCCGGCAAGGAGCTCGCAGAGCACAAGCGCAGGATTGTCGATGGCGCCTCCATAACGGCCGGAATGAAGGTCTGACGAGGGACCTTGGACCCGGATCTCGAAATATGCCAGGCCGCGCAGGGCGTAGGTGATGGCCGGGGTGTCAGGAGCAAGAATGCCTGCATCGACGTTCAGGCACAGGTCGCTTGCGAGAAGGTCCTTGTGGGCAAGCATGAACTTCTCAAGGCTAGGAGAGCCGATCTCCTCTTCCCCTTCGAGCATGTATTTCAGGTTGATAGGTAGGCCGGAGGTGCGCATCATGGACGTGACTGCGGCCAAATGAGCAATCACCTGCGCCTTCATGTCCGATGCGCCGCGCGCGAAGATGTCGTCGCCGCGGATATCTGGCTCGAACGGATCGCTCTTCCATTCATCGATCGGATCGGTGGGCTGGACGTCGTAATGCCCATAGACAAGCATGGTTGGCGCAGAAGGCCCCGCCTTGAGCCATTGGCCGAAAACCACGGGATGCTTGTCCGTGGGAATGATGCGGACTTCGTCGAAACCCAGATCCTTCAACCGAGCGGCGATCCATTCGGCAGCATTCTGCATGTCCGGATCATGCTCGGGCAAGGTTGAGATGCTAGGAATGCGCAGCAGCGCCTTGAGATCCTCCAAGAACTCTTGCTCATGCTCCTTGGCATACTTGACAGCATTCTCCGGTACTGACATGGAAATCCCTCCTAGAGTGGGTGCATTATTGCGATGGATCCTGATTTCGCCCGTGGAACCGGGCAACAAGAAAGACCACTGGGCAGCGGTCTTCACCATCTTCATTATGCGGTCCATTATATCTGTGCTTGGGAGGTGCGCCAAGGGTTGAAGGGAAGGGGCCGGATGACCGCAAGAACCAGGCTTTTACTGCATTTGATGGGGGTACAGAAATCCCACTTAAGCTTCATCGAATCCGTATGCATGGTGCTCTATAATGAGCAGGTACCAGAGGCGGGGGACGCCCAAACAGAAATGGCGTATTGCATCGGCCTTGAATCCGCACCAAAGTAGTAGCGGTGTATTGGATTATGGTTGGGCTGTGCAATAGGGCAACGAGTGCATGAGGGATTTATGGAAGGTGAACAAGCGCTTGTAAGGCATGTGATAACGCCTCCCAAGTTTGAAGCGGGTTGGCTGCACCGTGAGCGGTTGGTTGATGCATTACAGGCGAGCATACCTCATAAGATCATCACCATTTCAGCTCCAGCTGGGTACGGGAAATCGACATTGCTTGCGGATTTCAGCTCGCAAAGCGATCTACCGGTTTGCTGGGTTCGTCTGACCGAAGCCGACCAGGATTGGATGCGGCTGGCAAGCGTTCTCGCGGCATCCCTGGAGCGAGTCTTCCCTGAGTTGGACGATCGATTGACCCGATACGTCGCTCCGGGAGCAGATCCCGTCAGGCTTGCGCGCACCTTCACCGCTGAAATGCAGGATGGGATCGAAACCCCCTTGGTAGTGATTCTGGACAATGCGCACCTGGTGGACTGGAATCCATCCACTGTCGCATTCATTGAGGAGCTCCTTGAAATCCCCTCCGAACAGGTGACGCTCATCATCTGCGGGCGATCTACGCCGCGGCTTCCGTATGCGAAGCTGATTGGAACAGGAAAGCTGGCCACATTCGGTCCGATAGAGCTTGCTCTCAACAAGCAAGAGGTGCAGGACCTCGCCAATTTCAAGCAAGGTGTTGAGCTTTCGGAGGAAGATGCCCAGCGGATTATGGATATCACCCGGGGTTGGTTCATGGGTGTGAGCCTGCTGCTGGATGAAAGGACGGCCGACGTCGACGATATCGCGCTGCGCTCAACAGGAGATGCGCATGAGTACCTGATCGCTGAGGTTCTCAGCGGGCAACCTGATGAATTGAAGACCTTCATGCTTGAGAGCGCGGTCATGCCGGCGATGACCGCTGTCGGTTGCGATGATGTGCTGCAGCGATCAGGCAGTGACCGCATCTTGCGAGACCTTGTGCACCGCGGCATGTTCATTATGTCCGGTGAAGATCGACCAAGGACGTATGAATATCATCCCCAGTTCCGAAAAGTTCTACTGGATGTGCTTGAGCACCAAGATCCAAGACGCTGCAAAGATCTGCGAACCAGGGCCGCCGCATTTCTATCCGAAAAAGGCATGGTGGAGCATGCAGTTGCGCTGCATCTAGAAACCGGAAACGCTGATCAAGCTGCTTCCTTGGCGGAGAAGAATGCACGGGCGATGCTGCAAGTGGGAAGGGTTCAAACCCTTCAGAAATGGGTCGATCAATTCCAGCAGTACCAAGTCAAAACTCCGATGGTCTTATGTGCTCTTGCGCTGCTTCTTTTGCGCAGTGGAGAAGCAGAAACAGCAGCCAAGACAATCGACGATGCGCGACGCAGCATCACAAAGCGCACGAACAAGACGGCAAAAGCTTATTGTGAGTGCGTCACCGGGGTCTTCTTTGCCACAACAGGTCAGTACAGGCTCGCAGCTGAGGCGGCAGAGAAGGCAGCGTCTCACATTCATGCACGCACTCCCAAGTGGCTGAGAGCCATGCTGCTCTGGCTCCTGGCGCAATGCTCTAGCAGGGAATTAGGGGAATTCAAGCAGGCCGAGGGATTGCTATCAGAAGCGGCTGAGCTCTTATCAGAGGAAATGCCTTCTTGGATGCATGTTGAGGTTATTGACGGCTTGACAACCACGCTGCTTGCGCAGGGAAAGATTCAAGCAGCCTACCATACCGCCACTAAGGCGCATCGCATTCTGAAGCAGCATTCGCCAGCTACCTTGTCAATTAGCGCGAAACTGACAGTTGCCAGGATGGAGCGTCGCCTAGGGAATATGGTTGAGGCGCTGCGCTTGCAAGAGGAAGTGATCGACGCCGCGAGGCACGTGGGATCGGCTCAGCGCGAATGCGAAGCCCTTATTGAGAAAGGTGGAATGCTGAGCGACCTTGGATTCCATGAGGATGCTGAAGCCTGCTTGAGCGAAGGATACGCCCTGGCAGAGAAAAGCGGTAACCATTGGCAGGTCAGAAATGCAATCTTGAATTTGGTGCGGGATTGCAGCCGGCAAGGAGATACCAAAGCTGCGAAGTCCCACCTGAAGAGCACCGTGGCCGCTGAATCCCGCGGATTCGGCGCAGCTGCATTTTTAATCGAGGGTGCGGCCGCAAGCATGCGGTCGAAAGCGTCTGCCTCGAAAGAACAACTGGAGCATGTCCTTCAACAAGAAAGCTTGGACGCCGAGAGTTTCATGCTTTGCGAAATCCTGCTGGCATGCGCTTCACTGAAACTGAAAGATGAAGCCGCGGCGATTGAGGCGCTGGGGGAGGCCTTCACGAAGGCAAGTCTGAGCGGTCAAATGCAGAAACTGACATCCGAGCTTTCATTTCAACCCGATTTGCTCAAGCTGGTACGTACCGAGTTTGCCGATACTCCGACGATGCTAAAGGTCGAGGATAACTTGAGATCCATGCGTATCTTGGCAAAGGAATTGATCTCCAAAGCGCGCTCTGAAGAAACGTCCCCGCGGGAACTCTCGCTCGAGGCGCTGGGGAAGATGTCGATTCGTCTCGGTGGAGATCCGCTCAGCGGGCCCAAGCCCAGGGCGCTGCATGTTCTGTGTTACCTGGTGGATCGAGGCCACGAAAATCGAGATGTGCTCTTGGAGAGATTCTGGCCCGGCCATCCTCCCGGAAAAGGTGTAGCCAATCTGCATGCCGATGTCTATAGCTTACGTCGGGCGATCGGAAAGAAAGCCATCCTGCTGGAGGGCACGACCTATCGCATGAGTGCTGATGTGCCGATCCGTTTTGATGTTGCGGAATTCGAGGCCGCGGCTACACAGGCGACGCGTCTCTCTCGAGCGGATCCTCGCCGCTTCGAGCTCCAGGAAAGCGCAATCGAATCTTACCGCGGAGATTTCTTGCCTGGTGTATCGGGAGATTGGGTACATGCTCGAAGAGAAAGGCTGGAAACGTTGTACCTGGACTTGCTGGTGGACCACTCGAGCGAGGCATTGTTGCGGGGGCGCCCTGTGGAAGCTCTGAAGAGCCTCCGGAAGGCGTTGGAAATCGATGAGATGCGCGAGGATACAAACGCCTACTTGATGGAGGCGCTAGGTCGCCTTGGTCGGAAAGCCGAACTTAGCGTGCATTATCATCGCTATGTTCGCACACTGACGGATGAGCTTGGCATAGATCCTGCAAGGATCGTGCGCGAGGCTTATATCCGTTGGACAGACGATTTTACTCGAAAGCAGGAAGGGGAGTGATGGGGGAAGGCTGGTGCGAGCTCCCACCAACGAGGCAGCATAAATCTGAGGGTGCGGAACAGCCAAAAATGTATTAGGATTGGACTGGGTACGTAATGCCCAGCCAAGCCGAATAGGAGTATGTCGCCCAGGCTAGTCCTGGCAAGGCGCATATGGACCCACTCCTGAGACATGCCATCACTCCGCCCGTATTTGGTGCGGGAAAGATCCACCGCGAGCGCTTGGTGGATATGATTCATGCCAACATCCCTCGCAAGCTTGTTGTTATCGCAGCGCCCCCGGGATATGGAAAAACCACATTAGCGGCAGACTTTACGCAGCATACGGAGCTTCCGGTGTGCTGGGTGCGCGTGACGGAAGCCGATCAGGATGTGATGCGCATCGTCCGCGTGTTGGGCGCCTCCCTGGGAAAGAGATTCCGACGATTGCGCGGCAACCTTGAGGTCAGCACGCTGGTGGGATCGGAGCCCGAGGGTCTGGCGCGAGTCTTCGCCGAAGTAATCGAGTTGATGATCGGCGAACCGTTCGTGATCCTCTTGGACGACGTGCATTTGATCAATCGCTCAAAAGGTGTAATACGCTTTCTGGAAACATTTCTGGATATCTTGCCCGAGCAATCGACCCTGGTGATATGTGGGAGGGAGGTGCCCGAAGTATCGTTGGCCAAACTGATGGCAGAAGGAGATCTCGCGGGAATCGGACCGCACGATCTGGCGCTTGATGAAAGCGAGCTCAAAGAACTGGCTGCTGGGCAGTTCTCGGTCAAGCTCACTGACAAAGAGGCCGGAGCAATGCTCGAGGAAACGCGAGGCTGGGTGACGGGCGTGTTGCTTTCGGGCCAACTTGGTGGCGGGCTTACGCAAGGGTGGTTGGACGGTTCCCGGCCGATGGTTTATGAATACTTGGCATCCGTAGTATTGAACCGGCAGCCGGATGATATCCGTCGTTTCATGCTCGACACTTCGGTGATGCCCGTGATGACGGTTGCTTCCTGCAATGCGGTTCTCGACCGCGGGGACAGCGAGCGCTACCTCAGGCGGATAGTCGGTGGGGGGATGTTTGTCACGGCGACGGGCGAGGGCCCCCGAACGTACGAATACCATCCACAGTTCCGTGAGTTTTTGCTGGAAGTGCTGACCGATGCGGATGAACGTCGCTTGGGTTGGCTCCGAAGACGCGCGGCCGAATACCTGGCTGAACAGGGTTTGATCGAGCATGCGGTTGATCTCTACATCGAAGCCGGAAGTATCCGTCAGGCTACAGTATTGGCTGAAAGGCACGCTCGTGCGATGCATGACGATGGAAGAGTCGAAACGCTCGAGTCGTGGGCTAGCAGGCTTAGAGAGCTTGAAGCGGCGGCGCCGAGAGTGCTTTTGCACCTAGCGACGGTCTATTACAACCAGGGCAAGTTGGATGCGGCAAGCGATTCCTTGAGGGAAGCTCAAGCTTCGTTCAAGGAGCGGAAGACCAAGGGGCTCGCCGCTCACGCTCAGAACGTTCGCGGGATGATTGCGTTCGCCCGCGAGGACTATGACGAAGCCTTGGATGCATTCAATCGGGCGCAAAGTCTACTCAAGTCGCGCGGAGAACGATGGTTGCGCGCCATGAGTTTGAGATTCACGGCGCTTGCTTTGGCCAATGGCCGAGGAGAGCTCGAGAAGGCCGAGGAGCTGGCGGAAAAGGCGGTTGCGCTTGTTGAGGCTGGCGAGGATAAGCATGCGCTCGCAAAGGCGCTGATTGATCTTTCTGTTATGCAGGACATGCGCGGAAAGATGGTTGAAATGTACGTTACGACCGAGAAGGCGCATGAGATCTTTATAGATATCGGTTCGCCCCTCCCACTAGCGGCGTCTTTCAATAACATGGCCATGGACGCTCACGCACTAGGCCGCTTCGAGGAGGCTCTCAATCTATATAGCGAGGCGCTGAAGAATGCACGCCTTGCTGGGGCTCCTGTGCGCGAGGCCAAAGTGCTCTACGGACAGGCGGACGTCTTCAACGACCTTGGCTTGTCGCTCCAGGCAGCCGAGCTATACGCCCAAGGTCTGACACTTGCCACATGGCTTGAGAACGAGGGGCTGATCCGCTATGGTTCCATGCAAACCAGTGTCCTCCATCGCCGTCGAGGGGGAAATACGTTGGGCATGGAATGGCTGAAGCGCGCCATTGAGCACTCAAAGGGGAAGAAGCAGACAGTAGCCATCCAGATCCAGATGGCTGCACTAGAGGCCACCGCCTCGCCACAGAGTGCGGCCGAGCGACTTAGTGAGATTCTGCATAAGTATTTAGATAAGGCCAATGCGTTTGATATAACGCTGGCTCACTTCTTCTTAGCGTTAGCGAAAATGGAGAATGGAGAACCTCAGGAAGCGCTGGGTCAGTTTGAGACCTGCATAGCGTGGGCCGGTGGACATGGAACAGAACAGATCGTGGCAGCAGAGCTAGTCTACAAGCCATCTTTCCTCGCTTCTGCAAGAGAGAACATGGGGGACGATCCGGTCTTTTCGATCGTACAGCAGCGGATCGATACGATGTCTGCTCTCGCGCAAGCATACCGAGAACCGCAAGATGAAGCGGAAGGCGCAGTCGAATTGGAGCTCGTCGCATTTGGTCAAGCGCGTGTTCTGCGCGGCGGCACCCCGATTGAAGATATGACGCCCTTCGCAAGAGAGCTGCTCTTCCACCTTGCTGACAACAAGCGCCTCGATCGGGACGTGCTGATCGAAACCTTCTGGCCGGATTTTCCTCCCGGGCGCCAGACATCCAATTTGCATACCGCGGTGTATTCGTTGAGACGATCGATCGGGAAGGATACGATCCTCAGCGATGGATCCACGTACTCTCTGAATCCGGACTATACGATTGAATACGATGTGGTCCGGTTCGAGAATACTGCAGATGTAGCTGAAGCACTCCCGCCGGGTGATCCGCGCAAGCTCTTTGCCTTGACCGAGGCTATTAACCTCTACACCGGTCCCTATTTGCCTGAATTCTCATCAAACTGGGTGACTGAGCGCAGGCGCTTGATTGAGCTGCGCTACCTCGATCTTGCGGCCAGCTATGCCGACGAAGCTCTGTTGCGAGATCAACCGACACGAGCCGTCACTGCGTTGCGAGAAGCGTTGAAGATGGATCCTTACAGGGACGACCTCAACCTCATGATTCTCGAGGTGCTGGGTCGGTTGGGCCGCCGAAGCGAAATCGTTTCCCATTATCAACGGTATGTACGTCTGATGGCCGACGAACTAGGACTTGACCCGCCTCAAGCATTGCGCGATACTTATACACGCCTTATTGGCTGATCAAGTTTTGCAAGTTTCTTCGCAAGTGTTATACTTGCGGCGTAATCACAGACTATCTCC
>DAOVIK010000239.1 GCA_030673735.1 Anaerolineae bacterium | reverse complement strand
TGTGCTTAAGAGTGCGGTTTATGATCGGCGGCAAGATGGAGCCTTCGCAAGCTTCTCGCGTGCGGCTACGTGGCTGCTTTACCCGCCCCTCCAGAATTCAAATCCCCGGGCAGCAAGCGTGAAACATGAACGCGGCAGCGACGATGCCTTCCAGCTTGGTCGCCGACGTGCAATTGTCAACCTGAGGATGATGCATCACATGATCGAAAACCCCAACCGATCTCCCTCTAAGCGACGCTACCCCGCACTATATGAAAGAGCTGTACCTATCGCCCTGGTGGTCATCGCCATGGCGATCGTAGTGCTGCTAGTGGTCATCGTGGTAGTGGTTCTGAGGGCCGCGCCTGGAATAGGCTGAAATTCAAGCCTGGCCCCGCGATTGCGAATGCTGGGCTACGTTTCAACTGTCTCGTGAGAAGGAGAGAGCAAGATGAACCTGATCAATACCATCATTCCATCCGTTTCGAGCATCATCAGTCTTGTGTTCGCCGCGCTTGTGTTGAAGCGCTATTTCGATCGCCGCGGAACGCACCTGCTGCTCTGGGGCATCGGCATGATTCTCTACGCGGCCGGCGGCTTCTGTGAGGCATACTTCGGCGCCTTCGGTTGGAACCAATGGATCTATCGCATCTGGTACCTGGTTGGGGCCATCCTCGTCGCCGCATGGCTGGGTCAAGGCACGGTTTATCTGCTGGCCAGAAAGCGCTGGGCTAACCTGCTCATGATCCTGCTGGGCTTGGGTTCGCTCTTCGCTGCCTACCGGGTCTTCGGGGCCGAGCTCGACCCTAGCTTGATGACGACAAGTGTGCACACAGGCGCCGAGCTAAGTGGGGACGCCATCATCACACCCGGAGTGCGCATGCTCACGCCGATTTTCAACACTTACGGCGTGCTTACTCTCGTCGGCGGGGCGACCTATTCGGCGTGGATCTTCTGGCGCAAGCGCGTGCTGCTGCAGCGCACGATAGGAAACGTACTGATCGCTGTAGGAGCCCTGCTGCCCGCATTCGGCGGCGCCTTCAGCCGTTTCGGGATCCCGGGTGTACTCTACATCGGAGAGCTGCTGGGCGCCATACTCATGTTTGTTGGCTTCCTGCGCGCAACCATGCCAAGCGAAAGCCGGGAAAAACCGGCTGCTGCTCAAGAGCAAGGGTTGCAGACCGCGGACTGAAACTGCCATCTCCCAACCTGATAAATCCCTACGGTGTCCCCGGACCCTTGACTCGAGAATCGCTTCTCATCATCAAGGGGCGGGGGCGCCGTCGATGATTTGTGGTGAGTTAGGTCTTGATGATGCGTGCAAGTAGTGATAGTGTTTTGGCATATGCAGGCAGGGAGCATGATTGATTCTGCGTTTCCTCTGATCGATCTTCATCGCCATATGGATGGCAGCGTGCGCTTGGAGACCATTCTCGATTTGGGTCGCCAGCACAACATCCCACTACCGGCCTCAGATCTTGAGAGCTTGCACCCCCATGTGCAAGTCACCGATCCTCAGGCCGGCGTGATGGCCTTCATCGCCAAATTCAAGTGGATGATAGGTGTGCTTGCCGACGCAGATGCCTGCCGCCGCATCGCTTACGAGAATGTCGAGGACGCCAAGAAAGAGGGTATCGACCACATCGAACTGCGTTTCAGCCCCTGGTTCATGGCCGAGCCGCATGGATTGAATCCCTCCGCGGTGGTGGAAGCGGTTGTGGAGGGGGTGGATGCCGGAAGGCGCGATTTCGACATCAGCGCCACATTGATTGGCACCATCAGCCGCACATACGGTCCTGAAACCGCATGGAAGGAACTTGAAGCGCTCCTGTCTTGTGCCGAACATCTAGTGGCCGTGGATCTGGCCGGCGATGAAGCGAATTGGCCGGGGGAGCTCTTCGTCGAGCATTTCCTTCGGGCAAGGGATATCGGGCTGCGGGTTACGGCGCACGCAGGCGAGATCACGGGATCGGAGAGCATCTGGCAGGCAATACGCGATCTTGGCGCCACGCGCATCGGCCATGCCTTGAGCGCCACTGAGGATCGCGCATTGCTGGATTTCATGCGCGATAATCAGATCGGCATCGAATCCAACCTGACCAGCAACGTGCAAACCAGTTGTGTGCCGGACTATGCCAGCCACCCCCTGCGGGGCTTCATCGAAGACGGACTCTTGGCAACCATCAACAGCGACGATCCCGGCATCAGCGACATCGATTTGCCACATGAATACCGCATCGCGGCTCCCGCGGCCGGCCTGACAGACAACCAAATTCGCCAAGCGCAACGCAATGCCTTGGACGTGGCCTTCCTATCGCCAGAAGAAAAGCAAGCGTTGCAGCAAGGGGTTGCCCCATGAGTGAAGCGAAGTTATTCAACAAGATCGCAGTGATAACCGGAGCCAGTAGGGGCATCGGCAGCGCAATCGCCAAGGCTTTCACGGACGAGGGAGCTGCCGTCGCCTTGGCGGCGCGCAGCGCGGATGATCTCGACAAGCTGGCGACTGGACTGCGAGACAAGGGGGCGCGCGCTGAACCGTTTGTGTGCGACGTGACGAACTCGGAGCATGTCCAGCAGTTGCCGGGGCTCATCGAAGAAAAGCTCGGCCCGATCGACATCCTGGTCAACAACGCCGGCGTGGCAGGTAGCCACAAGATCGTAGACCACCCAGACGACTTATGGCAATTGATGCTGGACGTAAATCTGACCGGCGTGTATCGAGTCACCAAGGCTGTTATTCCGGGATTGATCGAACGCAAGCGCGGCAGAGTCATCAACATCGCCTCGGTTGCCAGCAAGGTCGGTCTGCGATACATGGCTGCCTATGCGGCCTCGAAGCATGGGGTGCTGGGCTTCACGCGCGTGCTGGCCTCCGAGATGAGCCGGCACAACATCACTGTGAACGCCATCTGTCCGGGCTACGTGGATACGCCCATGACTGATTTCACAGTGGCGTTCCTAGTCGCGCGCCTAGGAAAATCGGAAGCCGAGGCGCGCAAGATCATTGAGGACACCAATCCGCAAAAGCGGTTGGTCACTCCGGAGGAGGTTGCCAGCCTGGCAGTGTTGCTGGCAAGCGATGATGCCCGCGGCATCAGCGGGCAGGCCATCAACATCGACGGCGGCGCGGTTATGTTCTGATCGCGCTTGTGCACCGCAATTGCGCGTCAGGCAGTTCCGTACCTCTTCGAACGCATGCGGGTTATCAGAATCGCAATTATCGCCAACAGTGCATCCCTGAAATCTGGCAGCACAAGATTGGCGAAATGTGAGACAATAGACCATCTTCGCCAGAGGAATATGATGGAGCAACGCTACGCGAACATCATCGGATGGGGGAAGTACGTCCCTGAACGGGTGGTAACGAACGCGGATTTCGAGAAGACCCTCGATACGTCCGACGAGTGGATATTCGAGAGAACCGGGAT
>DAOVIK010000160.1 GCA_030673735.1 Anaerolineae bacterium | reverse complement strand
CCTCGCAGGTTCCGCCCGCAACCGATCCCGAGGTGAACCATGCCCAATCTTCCTGAGAAGAAGGTAGGCATCGTTGCCTGCTCCGGTGAAGAACTACCCCAGGGCACGATAACGCGCCTCGCCGCTTTGAAAGTGCTCGAACAGTTGAGGCCCAAGGAAACCGTGACTATCTGCCTACCACTATTCCTTGCCGGTGGTGAAGGCGATCGGGCTTTTGCCCGCTTCTACCCAACCATCGCAATTGACGGGTGTTCGCGGCGCTGCGCCGCAATCGGAACAGAAATGCACTCTGGCAAACCAGCCGCAAGCTTAATTGTGGATGATGTGCTGGCACAGCATGAGCTGGATTCCGTCGATGGCCGGCGCAGATTGAATGATTCCGGTCACCGGGCCGTCGAACTGACCGCTGCGTCAGTAGTCCAGATCGTCGATCTATTGCTCGCCAACAATTGGAGCAGTCGAGGCATTGAACAAACGGATATCCAGGAGCCAAGCCCCCCACTCGGGGAAGAAGAAGCCTCTTGCTCTTGCGCTGCAGACATCCCCGTCGGAAGCGTGATGGTTGTTGGAGTGAGACTAAGTCTGGTGGGGCTTCCACTCATCTTTGAGCAGGCTTGCGCCCAGGAAAAGCCCTCCACTCGGCATACTGCTCAAGAACTGCTAGAGGAAATTCGCATCTACAACAACCTCGAATCCATCGACGTCGATGCTCTCATTGTCGTGCTTCTGCGCGAATATGAAACCTATCTGGCCGAACGGGTGAAGAAGTCGTGATGGAAAGCACCATGTTCCGCACCACCGTCTCATGGAAAGGCGAGCGCTTGGGACATCTCGTCATGGGTAACGGACCCGAAATGGAATTCTGTGCGCCTACCGAAGCAGGAGGATTCGAAGGGCTCCTTACGCCAGAAGACGCATTCGTTGCCTCGATCAATACATGCATCATGCTGATGTTCTTATGGGCATGCGAACGCTTCAGACTTCACCTGCTCTCGTATGAGTGTCAAGCCGAGGGCATTCGGACCGTCAATATCGATCGCACGGAAGCCTTCAGCCAGGTTCGCCTTCAACCGTTAATCCGCGTTTCAGCTGTGGATGAAGATCCGGCAACAATCGAAGCCCGAACCCTGCGTGCTCTTCAATCAGCACGCAAGTACAGCTTGATCGCGAGCTCCATCAATTCCGAGCTTCTAATCATCCCCAGAATCGAAATCACCCAGGAGGATTGCTGATGCTCACAATCAAGATCCTTGGTCCTGGCTGTCCGAATTGCGAGAAGGTGAAAGCAATCGCCCACCAGGCCGCAGCTAACCTGGGGGCGGAAGTCTTGATTTCCAAGATCACTGACCGCGATGGTATCCAAAACTACAAAGTACTAGCAACGCCAGGTTTGGTGATCAACGAGAAGCTGGTATGCGCTGGACGAATTCCAAGCGAGATAGAAGTCATCGGGTGGCTGGCCGATGCCATGGAGAATGCCTGACATGTCAAATGCCTCCCCCGATGCGCAGCGTCAAAACGAGAATACCGTTGCTCGCCGGCTTACGTTCCTGGATCGCTATCTCACGCTTTGGATCTTCCTGGCAATGGCGTTGGGTGTCGGTCTGGGTTATTTCATGCCTGCGGTTGAGGGTTTCATCAATCGATTTCAGGTGGACACAACCAACATCCCCATTGCCATCGGCCTGATCGTCATGATGTACCCGCCTTTCGCCAAAGTGAAATATGAAGAGATGGGAGAGGTCTTCCGGAACTGGAAAGTCCTTGGGCTTTCCCTCATCCAGAACTGGATCGTGGGGCCCATTTTGATGTTCGTTCTTGCCGTACTCTTCCTTCATGACTACCCCGAATACATGGTGGGGTTGATCATGATCGGTCTCGCACGCTGCATCGCCATGGTCATCGTCTGGAATGAATTGGCAAAGGGTGATACGGAGTATGCCGCGGGATTGGTGGCATTCAACAGCATCTTCCAGGTGTTCTTCTACAGTGTCTATGCATGGATCTTCATCACCATACTGCCCCCCTTGTTGGGTCTGCAAGGAAGCGTTGTGGACATCAGCATTGGGCAGATTGCTGAAAGTGTATTCGTGTACTTGGGCATTCCCATGATCGGCGGCTTCTTGACGCGCTTCATCTTGCTGCGTATCAAAGGCCCGGATTGGTACGAATCCAGATTCCTGCCATTTGTGAGCCCACTAACCTTGATCGCACTTCTTTTTACGATCGTAGTTATGTTCAGCCTGAAGGGCAGTCTGATTGTGCAGATCCCATTGGACGTGGTGCGGATTGCAGTGCCTCTGATTCTCTATTTTGTGTTCATGTTCCTGGTCAGCTTCTTCATGGGAAGGCGCTTGGGCGCTGGCTATGCGCACACTTCTACCCTGGCTTTTACTGCAGCAAGCAACAACTTCGAGCTTGCGATTGCCGTGTCGGTGGCGGTTTTCGGCATCAATTCTGGCGTCGCCTTTGCCGCAGTGATTGGGCCTCTGGTTGAGGTGCCAGTGATGATCGGCCTTGTCAACGTATCCTTGTGGCTAGGCCGAAGGATGTTCTCAACGCCCCGGGATGCGCAACGTTCCATCCAATGACCATCCCCCGGTCAAGTGCTCTGGATTTCCTCTCCTCTTGGATAACTTGATTCGTGCACACGTGGCTTTGCTGGTCAATAATTAGCAGCAGCCCACCGCCTCATGCACTCTTCCGACGCTCATCAAAACACGCGAATCCAGACCATAACGATCTCTCTTTGTGGCTATGCGCAGCTAATCTCCCCTACAACTCTTCCTCAACATGAAATCCTCGTGCATTTTGTGCAGCGTTTCATTCCTCCCCTGCTTCAATCCTCACAAGCCCACTCCCTCCTGCAGTGATCCAAATCGCCCACCCGGTAGTAAACAATACGGGCTTTTTCGCACAAATGTGCTATACTCCCGATGACATCTCGCGGCAAACTTGACTCAATTGGGAAGGACAGCATCCTGAGAGTATCATTGACCATAATGGAGATCCTTGCGTGAAGCCTGTACGGGTCCTGATCGTATGTACGGGCAATTCCTGCCGATCTCAAATGGCCGAGGGGCTGTTCTCAATCTTGGCTGGCGATACCGTGCGCGCCTTCAGCGCTGGCGTCCAGCCACAAGGGTACGTACATCCCCTGGCCATTCGCGTCATGAATGAACTGGGCGTCGATTTGAGTGACGCCCGCTCGAAATCCACCGACGAATTCATGGACGAGCCTCTCGATGTTGTCATCACGGTCTGCAATGACGCTGCAGAAAGCTGCCCGACATTTCCCGGGGCTCCAACTGTCCTGCATTGGCCAACGGACGATCCTTTCGGTGCTTCGGGAGATGATGCCGCCCGGCTGGCCGAGTACCGCCGAGTCCGCGATGAGCTTCGACAGCGAATCGAAGACTTCCTGGAAAGGTATCAATAGCCAATCATGATAAGGTGAACACCATGTCCAAGATCAAATATGCCTCCCTCTCAGCTCCCGCATGGCTTGGGGACATTCTGGTAGCCCAAGGCCCCAACGGCATAACCGCGGTCATGATGGGAGATCCGGAGTACCGGTTTCTCAGCTACATCGAGGGCCTGACCGGAGGCGAGGCGCAGAGAGACCATGCAGCGCTCCGCCCAACAATGGATCGCTTTCAGGCCTATATAGATGGAGATTTCGCAGCCATCAATATCCCGGTGGATTGGTCCCTGATGACTCCTTTCCAACGTTTGGTGCTCAAGGAAACCTCGCTGGTGCATGCTGGAAGTGTATCGACGTACGGTGCGATCGCCAGGCTTGTAGGGCGTCCCGGAGGAGCTAGGGCCGTGGGACAAGCACTTCGACGAAATCCGATGCCGATGGTGGTTCCCTGTCACCGGGTCATCGGCTCCGATGGGAGCATGTGCGGCTTCGGCGGAAAGAACGGCATCGATCGAAAGCGCGCCTTGCTCCGGCATGAGGGCTATCTTCTCGTAAGCTGATTCGTTAGCGACCGATGGTATAATCCGCGCGCGACAGAAATGATGGCGTGCAGATGAATGTGGTAATTCGGCTTCCTGGCGAGTACGCGCAATAAGACGGGATCTGGCAGCCATCTGCGAGAAGCCTATTGTAAGTCGTAGACCAAGGCTGAAATACCCGTCAATTCGGTTACCAAGTCGCATGTCTTGAAGGGCACTCGTGCCGCCGATACCTGTAATGCGGCCTGTACGTCAAGAAGACGAGGGGTAGATAAGCATGGACGACTTGATCACTGGATTGAAAGAAGCGCTGGCGCGTATCCAAGACCTCTTGGTGCGCCTTTGATCTTGCCGCACGCGAAAAAGAACTAAAGGAACTCGAACGAGCTGCGGAAGATCCAAATCTCTGGAAAGACCCCAATCGAGCCCGCAAGACCATGAGCAGGGTCGCCAAGCTGCGGGAGCACATCCAGGGCTGGCGCTCCCTACAGCAGCGGGTTGAGGACGCGTTGGAGTTAGCATCCCTCGACGACGAGGGCCTGCGATCCGATATTGCCGGCGAGCTTGAGGCTTCAAACACCGAGATCGACCGGCGCGAAGTGCAGCTTCTCTTCTCCGGACCGTACGACCGCGATGATGCTATTCTCAATATCCACGCCGGCGCAGGTGGTACCGATTCACAGGACTGGGCTGCCATGCTGCAAAGGATGTATTTGCGTTGGATGGAGGCGCACGATTTCAATGCCGAGGTCTTGGATCAGAGCGATGGCGAGGAAGCAGGTATCAAGAGCGTCACAATCGCCGTCAGCGGGGAGCATGCTTATGGCCAGCTGCGGGCAGAGAAGGGTGTTCACCGATTGGTTCGCCTCTCCCCCTTCGATTCAACCAACAGACGTCATACTTCCTTCGCACTGGTCGAGGTCTACCCTCAGGTTGAATCCGACAACGATGTGGAGGTCCAAGCCGCGGATCTGAAGAT
>DAOVIK010000341.1 GCA_030673735.1 Anaerolineae bacterium | reverse complement strand
TCAGTGTTGCTCAACCCCGAAGTCTACTACGACGTTGCAGATTTCCTTTCCGCAGACGACTATTACCTGCACCGCAATCGCTGGATCTGGGAGGCATTCAACGCGCTCAACGAAAAGCGCATACCGATCGACATTCTGACAGTTTCGGAGGAACTGGAGAGCCGGGGACAGCTCGAGGAAGTTGGGGGGCCGGCCTATCTCACTGCGCTGATCAGCAACGTGCCGACCTCTCTTCACGCCGAAGCCTACGGGCACATCGTCGAGGATACCGCCACGCGGCGCCGGCTGCTGCAGGCGGCCACGCAGGTGGCGCGCCTTGCTTACAAGACCGAGACCTCGATCGCCGACGTGGTCGACGACGCCGAGAGAACGATCTTCGGGGTCAGCGAGCGGCGCATGACGCGCCATCTGCAGCCCATCGGGATGGTTCTGAGCGAGTATTACGACCGCATCGACTACCTGCATCGCCATCAAGGCGAGACGCTGGGCGTGCCAACCGGCTTCATTGATCTGGACCGCCTACTGGGCGGTATGCAGCCCAGTGATCTGCTGATCATCGCCGGACGCCCCGGCCAAGGCAAGTCAGGCTTCTGCATTTCGGTAGCCAAGAACGCCAGCCAGATCTACAAGAAGCATGTGGCTCTCTTTTCGCTCGAGATGTCCAACGAGCAACTGGTGCAGCGGCTCGTGGCCCAGGAAACGGGCATCGATTCCCAACGCCTGCGCTTGGGAAAGCTGCACGATCCCGAATGGCAGCTCTTCACGCAGGCTGTCAGCACGCTGGGCGACACACAGGTCTTTCTCGACGATACGCCAGCGATCACCCCGCTTCAATTGCGAACCAAATGCCGTCGCCTGCATTCCGAGGTCGGGCTGGATCTGATCATTGTTGACTACCTGCAGCTCATGACGGGGGACACGCGGATCGAGAACCGTGTGCAGGAAGTTTCCTACATCTCACGCAACCTCAAGGCGCTAGCGCGTGAACTCAAGGTTCCGGTGCTGGCGGCTGCTCAGCTCTCACGTGCGGTTGAATCACGCCGCCCCCCACGTCCGATTCTCTCCGACCTGCGAGAATCGGGCAGCCTGGAGCAGGATTCGGACGTGGTGATGTTCATTTACCGGCCCGATCAGTACGAAGACGACACGCTCAAGCAGAACATTGCCGAGATCATCGTCGCCAAGCACCGCAATGGACCGCAGGGCAGTGTCGAGTTGGTCTTCCTCAAGGAACTGGCCAAGTTCGAAAACGCTGCCACACGGCAAGTCGATTTGACCCAGGTTCCCGAATAGCAGCGCACCCACACTCCTTTCCTCTATATGGGGGAGCACAGGCATGGCGAAGCGCACATCAAGGGGATTCTCAGGTTTCCCCGAAGGCAAGTTGAAGACGACGCCGATTCCCAACCTCTTCTTCAGCGATCTGCTGCCGACGATCGACCATTTGGGCGAGTTCAAGGTCAGCATGTACGCATTTTGGGCCTTGGCGCACAAGGAGGGTCGCTTCCGCTACCTGAGCCGGGAGCAGATTGCCGCTGATGAACTATTCATGAAAGGCATGGGGAACTCGGACCAATCTGCTGATGAGGCGCTCGAGGATGCGCTCGAACGAGTGGTATCGCGCGGCACGCTGCTCCAGGTTACGCTGGAAGATCGTGAGGGCACGCAGGCTTACTACTTCCTGAATTCGAATAAAGGTCGCGCGGCGGTAAAGGCCGTCGAAGATGGTCATTGGGCTCCCAGCGGGGATCCTGAGGCTCCGCTCGATCTATCCATCGAGCGGCCCAACATCTTCAACCTCTATGAACAGAACATCGGTCCGCTCACGCCCATGATCGCCGAGACCCTGCGCGACGCCGAGCAGTCCTACCCGCAAGGCTGGATCGAGGACGCCATGCGCATCGCGGTGGAGAATAACGTGCGCAAGTGGCGCTACGTGGAAGCGATCCTCGAGGATTGGCAAACACAAGGTAGAGATGAACGAGAAGATCGAGGCGACTCTGAAAAGGCTCGCCGGCGCTACGTCGAAGGCAAGTATGCCGACTTCATCGAACACTAATCCCAAGGAATATCTGCCGGGCGATCCGGAATGCCCGCAATGCCAGGGCATCGGCTACCTGCGCAAGGATGTGCCCCTTGGCCATCCGGACTTCGGGCGGCTGGACATCTGCTCCTGCCGCCAAGCCAACGTACAGGCGCGCATTCGTGAACGGCTCTTCAGCTTCAGCCAGCTGCAGGAACTGCAGCATCTGACATTCGAGAGTTTCAACCCAGGCGGGCGCGTGGGCTACGGTGAGATGGAGCAGTCTTCGATCGAGCGTGCCTTCAATCACGCCCAGCTTTACGCCGAAAAGCCCGAGGGCTGGTTGCTCTTGCTGGGCAGGTTCGGCTGCGGTAAAACGCACCTAGCAGCGGCCATCGCCAACAAGGTCGTGGCCTTGGGCATCCCCACGCTATTCCTGACCGTACCCGATCTGCTCGATACGCTGCGCTTCACCTTCAGCGACCAGGACACGAGCTTCGAGGAGCGCTTCGATCAGAT
>DAOVIK010000230.1 GCA_030673735.1 Anaerolineae bacterium | reverse complement strand
GTTGAAGATTGCCTGCTACTATGGCTGTTTGCTCACGCGTCCCCCGGATTTGACCGGCGCTAAGAACGCAGAGTATCCAATGGCGTTGGATCATCTCATGAGAGCACTAGGCGCCGAGACCATTGATTGGGATCACAAGGTGGCCTGCTGCGGCGCTTCGCTCTCCGCCACGAAAACAGACCTGGTGCTCGAACTCAGCGGAAACATCCTGCGTGATGCGCGTGCTCGCGGTGCCGACGTGGTGGTCCTTGCCTGTCCTCTTTGCCACATCAACCTGGATAGCCGGCAAACCCAGATGGGGGAAGATGAGACGATCCCGGTTATGTATGTTACACAACTCATTGCGATCGCCTTCGGCAAGACCAAGGAAGCTGCCCTATCTCGCAACATGATCGACCCGCGACCGCTGCTGTCAGACCGAGGCCTCCTCGATTCTGGGAAGTGATGACGAAGAGCAACCGCTCGTTGCCAACGCCATTGCACGCCGTCATCCTGGCTGCGACAAGCCAGGATGTTCGTCTTTGCACGAACTGTGGGAATTGCGATGGTTTGATGGTTCCCGGAATGGATCTGACCTTCGCCGAGGTGTTCCAGGCTGCGGCCCGCAACGATCCCATTGCGTTGACCAACGATACGTTATGGACATGCGATGACCTGCTCGGGCCACAGTTGATCTGCCAACATAACATTGACATCCCGGCGGTCATCATCACCCTGGCGCGTGAAGCCAGATCGAAGGGACTCGCCTCCAAGTAGAAGGTAGAATCAAGACATGTCTCAAGGACTGAAGATCGCCATAACCGGAAAAGGCGGGGTTGGCAAGACCACACTGACCGCATTGCTGGCATATGCTTATGCAGGCAAGGGCTACGATGTTCTGGCCATCGACGCCGATCCCTCACCATGCCTGGGCGCTGCTCTCGGATTTCCAAACGAAATGCTCACCGATCTCACGCCGGTAGCGCGCATGGACGAGTTGATCTACGAGAGAACCGGGGCCCAACCTGGCACGACCGGCGGATACTTCAAGCTGAACCCACGCGTCGACGACATTCCCGATCGCTTCTCTGCGCTTCATCGTGGTATTCGCTTGTTGGAGCTGGGCGCCGTTGAGTTAGGCGGAGCGGGGTGCATCTGTCCCGAGAGCGCCGTCTTGCGCTCGCTGGTCACTCATGTGCTCCTGCGGCGCAACGAAGTGGTACTGATGGATATGTACGCCGGCGTGGAGCATCTTGGCCGCGCAACATCCGATGCGGTTGACGCCATGATCGTGGTTGTTGAACCTACCGCGCGCAGCCTGGCGACAGCAGAACAGATCCGATCCATGGCAGAAGATCTCAAACTGCCGCGCCTGTACTTGGTCGGCAGCAAGATCCAAGGTGAGGAAGATCGCACATTTATCGAGGAGAATCCTCCTGATTTGCCGATCTTGGGGCACCTTCCCAATGATCCACGCGTACGGCAAGCGGATCGGGAAGGCGTGGCGGTATTCGACGGCGTTCCGGATCTCGCCGCGGCGGCCGGCAAGATAGCCGAGAAACTCGGGGAACCCTCTTAGAGCTCCCTGCAAATCTATGATTCGAGCGCAAAGTCCTCGGAAGTGTATGAGACATCCGAGAGCTTTTTGCATTCCGATCCTATCTGCTCTGCAGCGTGCAGCGCTTCCCAACGGACAGCGCGTGTATCAAGAATTGCGGAAGCCGTCGCGCAGGACTGCCATAACGCTGCGAGGAGCGAAGCTGGAAGCTAGAACTTTGCGAGAGGGTGCTTCGGCAGAGACGGCGTCGTACAGCCCCTGCTGTAAGCGCGGATTCCTGCGAGCCGCGCGCACGACGCATTCCATCAAACCAACACGCGCCATCCATATGGCACTGCGACGCATGACCTGACCGTAGATGATGTCGCTGATGATGTCCTGATTGGCTGCCCGATAATGCAATTCGAAGGCTTTTTGTGAGATACCTGCTTCAAGGATCGTGCGCGCTGCCCGGGCTCCGGTAAGCACGCCGGAAGTTACCCCCTTTCCTTTGAACGCCCGCACCAAACCCGCTGCATCTCCAACCATGACATAGCGGTTTCCGTAGAAGCCGCGTGCTAGTGAACAGGGAAAGCGGCCCTTGAAGAGACGCAGATCTCCAGGATCGTACTTCCCAGCTAGATCAAGATTCCTCGCCACTCGTCGCACGTATGCCTGTTCCATGAAAGAACGCATGAGGGGAATGTCGACCGTGCTGCCAGCGATGTTAATCGTGAGATGATTCCCCTTGGGAGTGATTCCCCCGAACTCAATGCGTGGATCGCGAGGAAGAAACGCGTGAATGTTTTCTCCGAAGTCATCCATGACCTCGGGGCCGGGATGGTATTTCGTCACAACTGAACTGAGTGCACGTGGAGAGATGTAGGGCGTAAGGCGCGAGAACATGGCGGCGCTTCCCTCATCTAGACCAAAGGATCCAACGACGACATCCGCTTCGATTGGTGCATTCTCTGTGTAAACTACAACGCCCTCATCGTGAAATTCGATGTCCACGGCGCGCGCTTCCAATACGCTTATCCCACGCTCTCGTGCGGCATCCAACATGTATGCGTCAAACTGCACTCGTCGCAAGGAAACCGAGGGTTCCCCGTGACTCACGATTTCTAGTTCCTCCCTGCCTGAATGCAAGACATAGCCCGTAATCTTGCCCCTGGCCAGATGCTCGGGGAATGGCAGGTCCAATTCATCTCGCATGAGGGAGGGCAGCGGAGGAGAGAGAACGCCAACGCATTGGTTATAGTGGCGCTCGCCAACAAATTGCTTTCCTTCCACAATGGTGATCGATACCCGCCGATCGCTTGCACTCGCCAAGCGCTGCAATGCCAGGGCACAGGCGACGCCGGATGGTCCGCCCCCAATGATTACCACCTTGCCCGTATCTTCAATCGGCCCCAAGGAACTCATGATGACGATTTCCCAGCCTTCGGGATCCGCAGACCCCTCAAAAAGCCAGCAATGGATGCAGGACTCAAAGAGAGCTTGAGAAGATCCCTGTAGGATTCATCTCCCGTGAGCATACTCCATAGAAGGCGAGTATGCACGCGCCGATCGAGCGGCCAATCTGCCTCGACTTGGATAACGTGCTTCCATATGCTCATCATAAGCCTATTGCGGTGCGTTAGCGACCACATACGGAAGAGAAATCGCCCATAGCGATTGTCGCTGGAAACCTGACGGCAATAGGGTGCATAGTGACGTCGAAAGTCGGCCTTTGAGAGACCTTGCTTAATCACGACTTCGACGGCGCGTTGCGCAGAGAAGAACGCCGAGCCGATACCATCCTTGTACAAGCGCGAGACGGCTGCATCTCCCACAGCGACCCAGCGTGTTCCATAGTAACTGCGTGAGGCGCCCACAGCGATGCGCGGCGTGCAGCCGCAAAGACTCCCGGCAGGCGGCGGCAAGTTTTCATCCAATTCCTGGGCTTCAATGAAATCGCTTACCGCATCCGTGGAAAGATCGTGCCCAAGCAGGGATACGTTGAGGT
>DAOVIK010000165.1 GCA_030673735.1 Anaerolineae bacterium | reverse complement strand
CGGCCGCGGGTTTCTTGGTCTCTTCTGCAGCCTCGGCCTTTTCAGGCTTTTCAGCCGCGGGTTTCTTGGTCTCTTTCTCGGCGCCGCCCTCTTCTGGCTTAGCGCCTGCGGGCTTGCCGGGCTCCCTCACGGGGCCGGCCTCTTCAGGTTGATCGCCCGCGGGTTTCTCGGTCTCACTCATGGCGTTGGCCTCCTCAGGCGGCTCGCCTTCGGGCTTCCCTGTCTCAGTCACGGCGCTTGGTCTCGATTTCGCGTCCGGTGACGCCTTCGATCGAGGCCACAGCCGCGCTGTAGCCGGCCATGATGTCGCGCTCCGTGCCGCCCAGGTACACACGGCCGAAGCTTCCGAAAGAGCGCACTTCGAGGATGTTGATATGCGCCGCCTTCTCGGCCTCGTTAGCCGCCAGCGAGGCATACCCCGCTGGCTCGACCTCCAGCACGTACAACGTCTCATCCGCCAGCAGCATGTGACCGTAGCGCATGCGGTTGATCAGCTGCACCTGGTGCGCATCAACGTTGCGGATGATCTGGCTGGAAACCACGCGCGGCTTGATGCGTTCCTCTTCCTTCACTTCCAGCGCCTCCAAGATTGCCGCGCCGGCGGCGCGCACCTCGGCCTGCACCTCGTGGTGCACTTCGAGCAGGCCGAAAAGGCGCTCGACGACCTGCATCCCCGGGCGCACGCGGGTGGCCTTCAGTGCAATGTCGGTGATGCGGTTGATCTCGATGCCCGGTGAGATCTCCACCCACAGCGAGGTGTCGTAAGGAAGGGGCAGGAAGCCACGCGCCACCGTGCCCAAGTAAGCCGCGTATTGCGGTTGAAGACTATCCAGGAATACGTATGAACGAAGGTCAACAGTCATGCGATATCTCCACTGAGATCACTCACTCGAACCTTGTATGATCCTCACACTGGCGCTGGCGCCCAAGCGGCTGGCGCCGGCGGCGATCATCTTCTGAGCGTCTTCGAATGTCTTGATGCCGCCAGCGGCCTTCACGCCCATCGCGGGCCCCACCACGCGGCGCATCAGCGCCACGTCCTCTACCGTCGCTCCGCCGGGGCCGAAACCGGTGGAGGTCTTCACGAAATCTGCACCAGCCACCTTGGATAGCTGGCAGGCAACTACCTTCTCTTCATCTGTCAGCAGCGCCGCTTCGATGATCACCTTGAGAATCGCGTTGCCGGCATGGCAGGCACGCGCCACCGAGGCGATATCGCGTTCGACCAATTCGTAGTCGCGCGACTTAAGCGCTCCTACGTTGATCACCATGTCGACCTCGCTGGCGCCTTCCCGGATGGCTTGCTGCGTCTCAAAGACCTTTCCGTCGGTGGGTGTAGCCCCCAGTGGGAAGCCGACCACAACACAGACATCAACCCCACTGCCTTCCAGCAGATCGCTGCAGAGCTTGACATAGGAGGGGTTCACGCACACCGAGGCGAACTTGAACTTGCGCGCCTCGTAGCAGAGCTGCGCGATTTCGTCCTGTGTGGCATCGGGCTTGAGAATCGTGTGGTCGATCATGTGCGCCACGCGTCCATCCGTCGGCGCCATCCCCAAGGTGCTGGCGAGGCGCTCCGCTCCGGCACTGACGGCAGGCTGGACTTTTTCAGCGAAGTTCTCCGCCGATAGCGAGCCGTTGCCATTGCCGGATCCCGATGCCGCCCGATCCTGTTCCTCCTTGATCAGGACCAGCACATTGCGGGTGATCTGCTCGATGATGTGTTCGATCGTCTTTTCGTCCAATTGCTTCATTTCAGCCGTCAACTTCTCTCTATTCCTTTTCCCGGCTAGGAGCCTGCCGGGTCATTATTCAGATTTGCCTAATCAGCGCGCGAAGCGCCGTTCGATGCGTGTGATCTTCTCAACCCTGCGCCCATGGCGTCCGCCGCCGAATGAGGTTTCGAGCCAGACCTTGACGATCTGCTTGGCCAGATTGTCTCCGATCAGCCCCGCGCCCAAGGTCAACACGTTGGCATCATTGTGCTCGCGGCTGTTGATTGCTGTGGCCTGGTCGTAGCACATGGCGGCGCGCACGCCGGGCACCTTGTTGGCCGTCATGCAGGATCCGATTCCCGCGCCGTCAATCACGATCGCTCGCCAGGCGCGTCCCTGTCCCACCAACTGCGCCGCGGCGAAGGCGAAATCCGGATAGTCGACTGAGTCGGGGCTGTCGGTTCCGCAGTCCGAGACCGAGTAGCCTTGCTCAGCCAGGAAAGCCTTCAAGATCTCCTTGAGCTCATATCCGCCATGATCCGCCGCCAGCGCCACGCTCCCCTTGGCCGCCGGAATGGGGACCGGAGGAGGTCCTACTTGCGGGGCGCTTGGATTGTCAGAATTGCGCGTCGGCACAGCGATGCCCGAAGTCCTCGCCGCCCAGGCCGAATCCGGCGTGGGTGCCTGCGGCTCGATCAGCGTGACCTTGCGATCCATCGCCACCTGGCGCGCCAGCGGGGTCACCAACGCCCCTGCGGGAATCTCGTATTCCCCGCCGAAGGGCAGCACGTTGATTTCCTTTTCGGTGACCATCGGTCGTGTGGGCGCCCGCCGAGAACCTCCGGCGATGCCCAAGGTTCGGTGAACGATCCTGCTTACCATCTGTCGGACTTTATCCTCGCCGAACACTCGATTCCTCTCCGTGGCTACCGGATCACGGCAGCCATTCCTCCTCTTCACTCCCGCGCAAACCGCCTCTGCGAGTTAGGCCCAGCAGGCGGTCGATCTCTACTTCGAAGCGCGAGCGATCGCCGCGGAACACGCCGTGGAAATACTCCAGCGGCGTACCATCTTCCAGGTAGCTCACGCTGTCCAGCTTGAGCAGCGGCGCTCCCTCGTCGATCTTCAGCAGCCTCGCCTCAGTCTCGCTGGCCGCCACGGCCTCGATGCGGCGTCTGCCGCTGGCAACCGATAGGCCGTATGCGCTCTTGAGGAAGGCATACAGGGATTGCTCGCTCAGGTCAGCATTCACGAGCTCGGGGCACAGATCATAGGGCAAGTACGAGGTGACCAGCACAATGGGCTCGTCCTGCACGAAGCGCAAGCGCACCAGCTTGATCACCGGTGTGGTTGACTCGACACGCAGGGCTGTCATCAGCTTGGCACCCGCCGGCTCGATGGCCTGCTCGAGCACCCTGGTCACCGGCGCATGGCCGCGCTCGGCCATGTCCTCGTAGTAACCCACCAGCGAGTGCACCAGGCTTCCGCTGCTGATCTTGGGCTCGGCCACGAACGTGCCCCTCCCTCTTTCGCGCACCACCAGACCTTGGTATGTCATGTCCTTCAATGCCTGCCGCACGACCGTGCGGCTTACGTCGAACATGCGGCACAACTCCGGCTCACTGGGGATCCGGTCGCCTGGCTTCCAACGCCCGCTCTCGATGCTTTCCACGAGCGCTGCCTTGAGCTGCACGTAGTAAGGCAGCGGGCTGGCCCGGTCTATGGTGGTACGCAATCTCGCGCTTTGTGCTTCGCGCTTCGCCATGCGGTGGACTTCCTGTTTCAGACTAACCTAACATTATGTCCTTACTACATTGTAATCTTGTTATTACAACTACCGTGAATCTACAACAAAATCGCTCCACTGTCAATACCCCCCATCGGTCCCTATGTTCCGTCGCTCCTGTGGCGCACTCCCACCTGCGCGCTGGCAGCCCGTGCAGGACGAATCAAAAGTTCCCCCCGAAAGATTGCACAGCTCAGGGGGAACGCGAGACTTTCTCTTAAGCTTCGATGTTCCGTATGACGCGGCGTTGCTCAAGCTGCAGGATTCATCACCCGCCCAATGAAGAGTACGGCGCCGGTCTGTAGATCACGGATCAGGAATATGAAGGGACGATCGATAGTGACCTCTGTGACGGGGGGGTTGGAGATTGTGGACGAGAACACCCCTGTGGCGGCGGCCGCTTCTGTGCCCCTTTCGTCCACGGACACGAACGCCTTGTGCAACACGTCGCTGATGAACAATGTCCGTCCGCCATCCATGCCGGAGAAATCCGCCCCGCCCCCGAAGGCAGTAGGCATGCCCATAGCTCTCAAAACCTGAGATAGGTCGATCTCCGACTCGAACTCGAACCTTGGCATGCTCAAAGCAACGTACCGGCCCTCCAAACCCGCCAGGGCGGCATCGAGCCACTCTGCATCCAGGGCGCGCTCTATAGCCTCGAATTGGCCTTGATCCGGAAGGATGATGTCCATCGCCATCTGGCCACCGACGTAGGCCCGCTCGACGATCTGATAGCCTGCACCTTCGATGTAACGCATCGACTCCGCTTGTCGCATCATCCGCACGGTCACTTGTCCGCCCTCAAGGAGGTAAAAAGCACCATCCTGGGTAGCCGACCTTATGAAGGGATCCTTCCACGCCGCGTTGAAATAGATGGCGTTGGCTAGCACCAATCGAGTCGCTTCACTCAACACCCCCCTGGGAATCAGATTCTCGATCAAACCCTCGGTTTCGTCACTGACCCAGTCGTTGATTTCATTCCTTGCCTGCTCTGACGCCCCGATGAAATCAACCACGCGCATGCCGGCTCCGTAGTTCAGCGCCAGCAGATCGAGGTATCCCTCCAGGAACGCGTAGTCGACCTGCCCCCAGATCGAGTTGGCGATGCTGAGCTTGAAGCCTTCCGCCTCGCCATCAGGAAGCTCGACTGGCTCGCCGCGGCTCTCAAGCTCGAGATCAAGAGCATTGAAGGCCGGGTGCAGCCGCGCCTGGGGAAGGTCGAAATGCAGCGTCCGGGCCATCTCCAGCTCTGTGTCACTGCGCGCCCCGCCATAGGTCATGGCCAAGGCCAGCGAGATGCTG
>DAOVIK010000282.1 GCA_030673735.1 Anaerolineae bacterium | reverse complement strand
TGTCATCCTGAGGAGCGCTCTGCGCGATCCCTGTAAGCCTGTCCTGGGGGACAGTCCAGGGAACGCCAGGGACGAACGGCGAAGGATCTCGATTCCCACAGGCCAGGTACATCCAAGCCCAGAATCGAGATTCCTCGGCAAAGACCGCCTCGGAATGACACGTAGGGATGGCACGTGTCAGATCGTGTGGAACTCCGCTGGTGTCATCCCGAGCGAGCCCGAAGGGCGATCCCCATAAGGGCATTGGGGACGAACGGCGAGGGATCTCGAATCCCACAGGCAAGGTACGTCCAAATCCAGAAACGAGATTCCTCGGCAAGGACCGCCTCGGAATGACATATTCGTGAGTACCGTGTAAACGTTGGGCACCTCCCGCGGCCGGCAGCGGCGCATTCGATGTGCAAATCTGTCATCCTGAGGAGCGTACTTGGCCCCTCAAAATGACAACATAGTGCAGGCCAAGTGCTCCTCTAGCGAAGCGCTTGGGCGAAGAACGGCGTGATGCTGATGGGAAGCGCCGTGCTGCTTTGTACTTCGTTGGGAAGGTAGATCGGATCCAGGTCAGTTGTCAGCGCGGTGACGATGTGCGTGATTTCGAACTGGCCCTGACCAACGATCGAGGACAGGTCGGTTTCGATCGGCGACTCGCTTGCATTCCAGATGACGAACACCTCTTGTCCGGCGACCGAAAAGGCGATGATCCGATTTTGATCGGAACTGAGATCCCGTACTTGCGTGAAACCATCAAGCAAGTCCACCATGATGGCGAAGGTGTAATCCGACGGCCTCTTGACTCGCTCCTCGCCGTCCATCAGAGACATGCCGCCCCACGGTCCATCCCAGTAGCGGTCCGGGCCGAGTTCCAAGCCCAGCCCCCAGTGCTGGCGTTCCACGCCCATCGCGGCGCTCAACGCATGCAGCTTGATGACGAATTCGGCGTTCTCCTCCAATGAGCCCAAGCCGTAGTATGGATCAGCGGGGGTATTCTCGGCTCGCTTGCCGGGATAGTTCTTGAATGGGCCGCCCCCTTCGATGATCCAGATCGGGCGCGTGTAGCCGAATGACTGCATCGCGTGGCGGAGGTACTCGATCTCTCCCTCCAGGAAGCTCTCCTTGGTGATGTATGCGTGAAGGTCGATGATGTCGAAGTAGCCCGCTCCATGCTCGAGGACGTATTCCCAATCCTCCTTGAGAGCGCTCCATCCCGGAAGACGAGCGAACACGTCCTGCGGCACCTTGATGCCGCGGATCACGCCCGCATCCTCGTCCTCAATGAAGCCATCCATGAAGGCGAAATACTGCGCGAAATTCCCCGCTAGGCCGGCAAGGATCACTCTGGCCTGGGGATCCTCGCTCTTGATCGCACTGTACGTCTCGCGCAGAAGCTCGACGTACACAACCGGATCGTCGACATCCGGGATTGGCCACTCCTCGACGAAATGCCAATTCCTGACCTGAAAGACCAAGCCTGGCATGTCGTTGATGCCGTCCCCATCATAGCGATCCACTGCGGCGCGCACGAAAGCGATCCAGAGGGGCAGCGTATCGCCGTGGGGATAGAGCTGCAACTCGGCGAGGTTGCCCTCTCTCAAGAAGTGCATCACTGAGGGGAAACTCATAGCGAGCTCTCTCAGCTCATCGCGCTGCTCTCCAAAAGCGTTGATGATGGGCGAGAGCACCATCGTGATGTCCAGTCCGAGAGACTGAAGGCGAAGGATCTCCCGGTCGAGAGAGCTCCAATCATAGACGCCGGGTTCAGCCTCGATATCCATCCAGATCACGTGCGGCTGGAGGGAGAGCCACGACACGCCCAATTCTTCGACATGTGCCGCATCTCTCCAGGGATTGATGAGGCTCAATCCAAAGAACATGTTTCGATCATCAAAGGGATAAGAGGGACCCGGCATAGGTGATGGTTCTGCTGTTGGTTGAGGTGTGCTGGTGGAAGTCGCAGTTGCGCTGGGTTGGGGTTGCGCGGTAGCCGTCGGGCTCTGTCGAGCGGACGGTCGCACACAAGATGATGTCAGGCTGATGCACACGAGCGTGATGGAGATTAGGTGGATCCTGCGATTACCTTTGCGTAAGGTGGACATAGCGGCAACCCCATGCTGGTTGCCGCCATTCTAAAGGAGAAGTATCAGCCGATCTTTTAATGCTGATTGGGGATAAGGCGCACATGCGCGACGCGCAACATGTGCACCCGCGAAGAACAGAGGATGTCAGCCTATCGTGGCAAATCGAATGGGGTTCAAACGCGCCTGACTGCGAAAGCTCGCAGTCAGGCGCAGCAATCACTGTCGAGGTTTCTCAAGCCGGCGAATGCGCGCAGCGAGTATGAGAACACCTGCAATGATGAAAATCTCCAGAATAAGGATCACTATCATCAGCCATAACGATTGCTGACAGCAGGGATCCACTGCTGTGACAGGAATCACGGGAGTTTCCTCGGGTGTCGCGGTTGGTGGTTCCGTCGGGCGGGCAGTTGGTGTCTCTGTCGGTGGATACTCTTCTGTGGAGGTGGGGGTTGGTGTCTCTCCATCCTCCTCAGTTGCCGTTGGCGTTAATGTGGGCGTGTTTGTGACTAATGGTGGCTGGGTGGGCGTCCGCGTCGGTGGTCTTGGGCTGGTCGCCGTCGCGGTTGGCGTGCGTGTCGGCGTCGATGTGCTGGTTGGTGTTGGAGTGTCCTCGGGTTCGGTGGGGGTGGGGGTGGCGTCTTGGAGCGTGGCTATGATGTAGTTGATGGGCTCGCAGCCTGCGCCGCCAGTCACCGTGACGGTAACGGTAGACGTGCCAATCCCCGCAACTGAGTAGCAACCGCTTGTGACCCCATCCATGGTGACGCTATCGCAGTCATAGCCGTATTGGATCCCAACCCGTGTGAATACGCCATTGATATCGGTTATGGTGAAGGGGGATGTTTTGGGGCCGTGTGTCCAACCAGCTCCACAGAATCGATCCGTGAATCCCAAGGGCTCCGCATATGCCACCGGGCTTGAAGCCCCGCCAAGAAGGCTGCCAACTGC
>DAOVIK010000116.1 GCA_030673735.1 Anaerolineae bacterium | reverse complement strand
CTACCACATAGTGAGGGATCCGAGCTTTAGGCCTCTTCACCGGACGCTGCTCCTGTACGCCATGCTGTCTGGCCAAGCAATGGGCTGCAATTGGGCATTCCGAGCAATGTGGCTCGACCGGCTTGCATACCGTTGCACCCAAGTCCATCATCGCCTGGTTGAAGGCCGCGGCGCGACCTTTAGGGAGGATCGCCAGCCCAACCTCGCGGAGTTGCTTCTCACCTTCTGGTGTGCGTGGGTCGATCTCAAGGTCGATCAACCTGGAAAGCACACGGCGCAGGTTGCCGTCCAACGCGAGCGTGTCGATGTCGAATGCGATGGCTGCGATCGCGGCCGCGGTATAGCGCCCGATCCCTGGCAGGCGCTCGAGCGCGGGCACATCTGCAGGCAGTTCACCACCATGCTCGCTGATAACGCATTGTGCCGCCTGATGCAGGTAATGCGCGCGACGGTAATAGCCTAAGCCTTCCCAGTGCGCGAGCACCTGCTCCTTGTCCGCGGAGGCCAATGCTTCAATCGTCGGGAAGCATTCCATCCAACGCTGGAAGTAGGGAACTACGGTCTGGGCGCGCGTCTGTTGCAACATGACTTCCGAAATCCAAATCGCGTAGGGATTGCGGTTCCTGCGCCAGGGGAAATCCCGCCCATGCTTTCGGTACCACGTCAGCAGGGCTTGTGACAACTCAGACGACATGTGATCATTGTACCCGGCTCAATCCGGACGATCATGGGCCTCTCCGCTTTCCCTCAACCAAACGAAATCCCACCCCCTCTCTCACCCAGAAGCTGGAATAGTGACAGGTGTCCCCTGTCATCCCGGCAATCTGCGATATGGTTCAACCCAGGATTCAAACGTGTTTCTGATGCTCAGCGGGCATAATTCGTGAGTGCCGGGTGATATAATGCCGGCGGCAAGTGCTTCCCATCGAAGCACTTCCCAAGGAAGGTAGACATGATGCGATTTGATCGCTTCACTGAGCGTGCGCAGGATGCTGCGCAGCGTGCGGCGGAGATCATCCAACGCTACGGCCATAATCAAATCGATACCGAGCACATCCTGCTGGCGCTCATTGAGCAACCTCAAGGTGTGATTCCTCAGATCCTTGAGAAATTAAGCGTTGACATGCAATCCCTCACGGATCGCATTGACGAGCAACTGCGTTCAAGCCCAAAGGCGACGATATACGGCGGAGGACAGGGCCAGATCTTCATCACCCCGCGCGTCAAGCGCGTCATCGACATGGCCAACAAAGAAGCCAGTCGATTAAAGGACGAATACATCTCCACCGAGCATATCTTCCTGGCCGTCCTCTCTGAAGGAAACACGGCCATCTCTCGCTTACTGGCGAGCGAAGGCATCACCAAGGATCGCGTCTACGACGCCATCAAGGAAATCCGCGGTGGGCAGAGAGTCACTGACCGCAAGGCCGAGTCGCGCTACCGCACGCTCGATAAGTACTCGCGCGACCTTTCCCGCCTTGCGAAGGAAGGCAAGCTCGATCCGGTCATCGGACGCGATGATGAGATCCTGCGACTGATCCAATTGCTTTCCCGTCGCACAAAGAACAATCCAGTTCTGATCGGCGAAGCGGGGGTAGGAAAAACAGCTATCGTCGAGGGTTTGGCCCAGAAGATTTCCGACAACGACGTTCCCGAGATCTTGATGGGCAAGCGTGTGGTTTCACTCGATCTAGGCGCCATGGTTGCCGGTTCCCGCTTTCGAGGGGAATTCGAGGAACGCCTGAAGGCAGCCATTGAAGAGATCCAACGCTCTGAAGGCGAGATCATCCTCATGATCGATGAGCTTCACACTGTAGTTGGGGCAGGCGCCGCGCAAGGCGCCTTGGATGCTTCCAACATGCTGAAGCCGGCTCTGTCGCGCGGTGAATTGCAGTGCATCGGCGCCACCACGCTCGACGAGTATCGCAAGCACATCGAGAAGGATGCCGCGCTCGAGCGGCGCTTCGCACCCATCTACGTCGACGAACCATCCGTGGAGGAAACGATCGAGATGCTGAAGGGCCTGCGCGACCGCTATGAGGCCCATCACAAAGTTCGATTCTCCGACGAATCCCTGGTGACGGCCGCCAAACTCTCACACCGCTATATCACGGATCGCCATCTTCCCGACAAAGCCATCGACGTCATGGACGAAGCCGCAGCCAAACTGCGCGTAGCGCTCTACTCGCTGCCACCGGAACTCAAGGAACAGAAGAGCGAGATTGATCGGCTCCTGGCTGAGGAAGAGCAGGCCGGCTTGGAACGCGATTACGAACGCGCAGCCGAGAAGAAGTCCGAGCGCCTGCGCATCGAAAAGGAATTCCGCGAGAAGCGCGACACTTGGGAGGCCGAACACCAACTCGATGAGGTTGTCGACGACAACGACATCGCTGAGGTGGTGTCCATGTGGACCGGCATCCCGATGACCCAAGTCCTGGAGACCGAAGCCCAAAAGCTACTGAACATGGAAGATCGACTTAAGGAGCGCATCATCGGCCAGGATGAAGCCATCAACGCCCTGGCGGACGCCATCCGTAGGGCTCGTGCTGGACTCAAGGATCCCAAGCGGCCGATTGGCTCATTCATATTCCTGGGGTCATCCGGCGTTGGCAAGACCGAGATGGCCAAGGCGCTGGCCGAGTTCCTCTTCGATCAGGAAGACGCCCTGGTTCGAATCGACATGAGCGAGTACCGCGAGCAGCATTCTGTCTCGCGCTTGTTCGGCGCACCGCCGGGATATGTGGGCTACGAGGAAGGCGGACAACTGACTGAGGCCATCCGCCGTCGTCCATATCGCGTGGTCTTATTCGATGAGATCGAGAAGGCGCATCCCGAGGTCTGGAACTCATTGTTGCAGATCCTTGACGATGGCCGACTCACCGACGGACAGGGGCATGTGGTCGATTTTCGCAATACCGTCCTGATCATGACCTCGAACCTGGGCACCGAGTTCGTCACCCGCGCCGGTTCACTGGGATTCCGCCGCGGTGGTGAAGACGATGACAAGGATCGAGATCAGATAGCCGATGAGAAGATCGAGAAGGCACTCAAGGACACTTTCCGTCCCGAGTTCCTCAACCGCATCGATGAGATCATCATCTTCTGCCGCCTTACTGTAGAACACATGAAGCAGATCGTTGATCTTGAGATGAAGCAAATCCACGAACGACTCTCCGAGCACGGCCTTGGCGTCGAGATTACCGATGCCGCCCGCTCTTGGCTGGCCAAGGAAGGCTATGTACCGGAGTTCGGCGCCCGGCCGCTAGCGCGTGCCCTACAGAAGTACATCGAGAGTCCTCTTTCGGTGAAGGTGCTACAGGGCGAGCTATCTGAGGGTGACGCCGTGATCGTCGACTACGACGAAAAAGAGGGTGTTATCTTCCGCAAGCCCGAAAAAGGATCGCATGTCAAGGTTGAGGAAGAGGTTTCAGCATAACCACTCAATGCACGAAGCAACTGCCGCCCCGACGTCGTCGGGGCGGTTTCTTTTGGTTCAATTTCCCGTGAAATAGATTCATCCCTGAAGCCCAGCCCACCGCACTTGGGCGGGAAGCTTCTCTGAGATTTGCATGTAAAACTAGCCTGCCTGCACCACCTTCTTGGTTT
Organism: Anaerolineae bacterium; assembly: GCA_030673735.1. Classification (GTDB taxonomy): domain Bacteria; phylum Chloroflexota; class Anaerolineae; order Anaerolineales; family E44-bin32; genus W1033. The sequence goes on along the minus strand of DAOVIK010000116.1, from coordinate 2,344 downwards.
CTATGGCCTGGTGCAGGAGATCAGTGGCACTCTCGAGATTCGCCGCACTGATGCTCCCCAGCATCAAAGCCAGTTCGCCGACGCGATCCTTGCCCTTCAGCGTCTTGGCTTGGGCCAGCGAACGTCCTCCACGAACATGTTTCTCCACTTTGTAGTGCTGATCGCCGAAGGCGGCCAACTGCGGCAAGTGAGTGACGCAAAGCACCTGATGCCCATCCGTCAGCGCCCATAACTTATGCCCGACGATCGCGCCCACTCTTCCTCCAATACCCTGATCGATCTCGTCGAAGATCAGCGTTGGAGTGCGATCTTGCTGCGCTAGCACACTCTTTAGCCCCAGCATCAAACGTGAGGTTTCACCCCCAGAGGCAATCTTCACAAGTGGCTTGAGACCCTCTCCGGGGTTAGGCGCCACGAGAAACTCCAGCTTGTCCAATCCAGTCGGACCAAAGGACACACGCTGCTCTCCCACGGGAGCTCCGGCGGGATCCGATTCCCACTCGAATTCGGTGTCGAAGCGCGCTCCAGCCATGTGCAGGTCTTTCAACTCAGCCTCGATGTCGGTGGTGAGCTGCTCCCCCGCGCTCCGCCTCAACTGCGAGAGCCTGTTCCCAAGATCGCCCAGACCATTCAACAGTTCGGTTTCGCGCTGCGCCAACTCCTCTATACGTTCCTCGGCGTGGATGATCGTCTCCAGTTCCAGCTTCGCCTTCTCGGCATGGTCCTGAATGGCTTCAATGCCTTTACCGAACTTGCGCTCCAGAGAGCGAATCAAGCCCAGACGTTCCTCTACCTCATCCAACCGTGCAGGATTGAACTCGAGCTGCTCTCGGTATATCCTAGCTCTGCGCGCCATGTCCTGAAGTTGTTCCAATAGCGCTTGCGTCTCTTCGGCAAGGGCTTCCTTGCTGTCATCCACCTTTGCCAGCCTTTCAAGAGATTCCACTCCCTCGCCCAGCAAGTCTGAGGCCGATCGTTCTCCGTGACGTCCGTCCGCCAAAACCGCGATGACCTGCTCCGCTAGCGTCGCAAGTTGCTCGGCATTCGCCAACCGTGTGCGCTCTTCGACCAGCTCAACGATCTCTCCTGCTCGGAGAGAAGCGGCCTCGATTTCTTTGACTTGAAACTCGAGCAACTCAGCTCGGCGAGCGGCGTCCCGCTCCTGCTGCCGCAAGTTCTCGAGCTCCGATTGAACCTCCCCAAGCTCTCGGAAAAGCACCTCGAACTCCGCCCGCGGCTCTTCAGTTCGTGCATAGCGGTCCAGCAAGTTGATATGCTCACGGACACGAAGCAGACTCAGATGCTCGGACTGTCCATGCACATCGACCAGCAACTCGCCGGCTTTTCTCAGCACACCCAGATTGACCGTGCGGCCGTTGACGCGGCAGATGTTTCGTCCCTCGCGCCGGATCTCCCGTCCCAACGCCAAGAACTCAGGATCGTCCAGCAACCCCTCTTCTTCCAAGAATGGATTCAATTCGCCTTGAACGAAATCGCTCAGCCGGAATGTGCCCTCAATGATTGCCGCGTTTGCGTCAGTACGGACCATCGTGCTTTCGGCCCTACCACCAAGCAGCAACTCAACCGCGTCGATAATAATAGACTTCCCGGCACCGGTTTCTCCAGTGAAAACGACAAAGCCCGGCTCGAAGGAAAGCTTGAGCTCCTCGATAATGGCGAAATCACGAATGTCCAGTTCTCTCAACATTGCATGGCTCTGCGTTCAATTATCCCTCAAGCGAAGATACAGGATGACAACCACCAAGGTGCCATGCGCCAGGGGCCAAATGATCAACAAGACGAGATGCATGGCGAGTGCCGGGTATAAAGGCTGGGACAGCGTGGACAAGATCTCAAGGAATCCCAATCCCACGTTAACCACAATACCCACGATGCCCCCAAGCCCCGCCGCGCGCGGGAGATTACGACTTCGCCTGCGACGCACCACAACACGTATGATTCCGGCCAACATTGCTCCCAACACAGGAGCAAGGAGCAAGCCCCAAATCCCAAGGAAGCCCAATAAATAGGTCGCTACCCCGACACCCAATGCGCCGACCCCGGCTGCCAAGGCAAGGTCAAGGGTTTGGGCGGTTTCGAAAACCGCCTGCTGCCCGCGAACGCAATCGACGCAGCGGTATCCAACCGGGGTCTGCATTGCACAGCGCGGGCATATCGGCCGCTCGCACTTGTTGCATCGCAGAGAAGTCTCAAGTTCCGGGTGGTTGTAGCACGTAAGAGCGTATTCGGCCACGATCACATTTCCGCGGAAGGATTCTGGTTCATGCGTGAGGTCAAGTTGCGATAGAAGTAGCCGGGATCCTGCAAGCGGGCGAACAGCGTG
>DAOVIK010000157.1 GCA_030673735.1 Anaerolineae bacterium | reverse complement strand
GTTCCGGTGTCGCCGCTCTTCAGAAACTGGATCTGGACATCGTATTGTGCCTCGAAGGTAGCGATGACTTCTTCGGAGGCGCTGAACGAATCGTGGGTCATCACGGTGAGGGTTGAAGGAGTGGGCGGGCCGAAGAGACCGCAGCCAGTGACCAGCAGTGCGAACGCGAGGGAAAACGGCATGATGGTCTTCACTTGACATTCCTCCTACGTGTCGCTTCCCGCCGTGGATCGGATAATAAATATGGCAAGGATTCCGACATCAAGTTTTACAGATGCCGACTTGCCCAGCATCGTGTTGCTGATGCCGAGCGTGGATCCAAAAGCCAGCGGTTCGCGTGTCAAGGGGTATTCAAGCCCCGTGGTTGTAACGCCCAGAGCCGATCCTCCCAGTGGAACGAGCGAAACGATGTCCCCAGGTTGGCCATCGAATCGCAGGCTTCCACCCGAGCGTATGATCGTGGCACGCGAGGGACCATCGACCAACCAGATTCGAGGTGCGGGCAAATCTGGCAAGGCGGGAAGCAGTAGATTTGCCAGAGTCTGATCCCATCGACCTCCGACTCCACCGAGGATTAAGATCTCCGTGGCGCCGATATTCAAGGCATGGCGCAGGGCAAGTTCGAGATCGGTTTGATCTTTACTCCGTGGATGTTGCAACATCTTGCAGCCCGCCTTGCGAAGGGATTCCACCTCGGCCTCCTGCAGGGAGTCGAAATCGCCAATCACCAAGGCGGGTGTCAAGCCCAAATCAAGGCAGTGCCGCACGCCGCCATCGGCAGCGATCAGCCAATCGTCAGGATGCAGCAAGGAGTGGACAGCTTGTGGGTCGGTGAGCGGACCGTTGGCGAATATCAGGGCACGCAATAAGAATCCCTCCATCATGGTTTTGGAGGGATGCGACTGAACTGGGGGCCATCATCCCTCCGCCGGAATTACCCGGATCAGGTTCATCGGGTCGAGGGCGTTCCACCCTCCTCTCAGCCCGGACGCACCGAGCTCCCCGTGTGGCATGCAGGATCATGTAGCAGTATAGCCTTGCTGACAGGATGGGTCAAGCAACCAGGGATGACAACGTTGGGATTTTGCTCCTGAGCGGGTTGCGGTCTTGTTGTTCCTGGTGCGGGGAATACTAGTCGAGGGGTTGATGGTCAATGCGGATGGTGCAGGTCTGGTCTCCCATTGCAATGCATGAGGTCTCTTCAATCATGAAGCTCCTACCGCCGCTGAGCCAGTACAGGATCTCCTGTAGCATACCCACCGCCAATTGGCAGCAAGGCTCGCGGGTGGATCGTCCCCAGCAGATCGGGCAGCGCTCGTTATGCCAAAGGAGTGCATCCGGTCGATTCTCGAGACGCACAACCTGGTCGGTATACCCGTTGAAGGTCTCAGCGAAGGTCTCGGTCCCCACCTTGAGCTTCATGTTGAGCGGAAGAAGGCGGAAGGATAATTCGGAGGTTTGCATGAGTGGTCCAAAATCACGAAGGCCGTACTTGAGCGAAGCTCGTCCGGCGCGCAGGGCTACTCCGCGTCCCCCGCGTGGACCGTACATATCCTCCAGGGATTGATTGATGGCAGATAAATCCTCAAACGGGAATCCGGGATCGAAGTTGTTGGGAGGATAGCCGCTAAGCAAATGCTGGAGGCCGGCCACATTCAGTACCGCGTTCAACCCGGTGCGCCCCAGCACCTCCTCCAGCGCCAATAGAATGATGCGTCCCATTTTATTTGGGTAGTAGAAGACCTTCGGTTCGGCCGAGACATCATCCATGGTGCTTCTCGTCTGAGGTGCTTAAGTGTTTGCGCTGCAAATTGCGGCAGGGCACTCGCCAACTGAAATGCGCGATGCCGAGTCTTTGAAGGACTGCATGGCGGGGCTCACAAAGCATTGTACCCCGAACTGCATATCCGGTTGGTTTGGCGTTCAGAGCGCTTATTCCCTCTCAGGGATGTCCATCTCTTCCATAATGCTGTAGAGAAGCTCGAGCAACACGTTCTTGACTGTATCCTTATCGGAAGCCACGCACGGAAGCATCTTGATCTCTTCGGGGAGTTTCAGCGCGATGCGCAGGTCATCAACGGACCAGGAATCCTCCATGTCCTGCTTGTTGGCCGCTACCACATAGGGCGTGGGCGCGTAGGCGCGGAAGGTATGCAGGATGCCCATCGCTTCGCGGAAGGTTTCCGGTCGCGCGCTGTCCACGATCACCACAAAGCCAAGCATGCCTTCGGATAGGATCTCCCACATGAAATCGAAGCGCTTTTGCCCCGGTGTTCCGAAGAGATACAGTACAAGCGCTTCATCGACCGTGATGCGGCCAAAGTCCATGGCGACGGTGGTCGTCTCCTTGACACGCTTTGCGGTGGCACTGATCTTTCGCTCCGTCGATACCACATCGATCTCGCTCACCGAGCGAATGAAGGATGACTTGCCAGCGTTGAAAGGGCCTGTGACGACCATTTTGACGGTTTGCATTTACGCCCCTCGCCTACAACGACCGTATTCGCTGGATCAGGCGATCGATAAGTGACGCGTGCTCCCGCTGATCCACCGGGCGAATACGTTGTGCTTGAGCTGGTATGGGCATACCCTCAGGTCGGACAATCTCGACCAATCCGGCCTGGAGCAATCCATAGACGACGCGCCGGATCTCAATATCCTTCAGTTTTACGGTCTTGCCGATTTGGCGGATGGTGTTCTTTGGATTGACGAAGGATACCACTTTCCATTCTCGCTTATTGAGCTTGACCTTTTGGATGTCTGCTCCCGGCCGTTCCACGAACCTAAGCGCCATGTCCAGATTGGGAACCTCGACATCCAGCTGTTCCGATTCCTTGACGCGCCGTGAACCCTCAATGATCACGTTCTCCATGTCTGCGTGAATGGTGATCCGATCTCCTGGGGGAAGTACATCCGCGTCGAAGCGGAAGAATCCGTCCACCCAAGTGAAGAGGTCGAAGACAATCTCCAGGATGTGGTCGTTCAGCGAAGCTAAGATGTCCTGCTGCGTCAGATAGTCAGCATTGATCAGCAGCAGTCCCATCTCCTGGTCGCCCTTGTTGGGGTATTGCGTGGTGATTATTGTGGCCTGCTTACCTGTAAGCAGGCCCGTCTTGACAAGAATTCCGGTGATTGTGCCGTCTTCTCCGCCCAATTGGGCGTAAATCAGCTTACCCTCGCGGAAAGATACCCAGGCAGCCTGATCGGGTCCGTCGAGTGTGAGGGTACCAGACTTCTGGGCGAGATTGATCAGATTGAAGAGCTGTGCGACGCTGAAATCGCGTAAGTGGCCTTTAAGTGCCATTTATGTCCGTCATTAGATTTAAGGCAGACTTTCCCGCGCATGTGGCGAGATTATACCTGTACGAAAGAGGCCTTGCAAACCATATCTTAAGACACATCGCTCGGGGAGGAATTTGGGGGGATCAGGGGAAAGGATCCCATGGGTTACCTGACCAGCGAGATCCTAGGCGACAATAATGGAGGGCTGGAGATGCTCCTGTGGATTGTTGGTAAGGCAGATCGATGACGAATCAAGCGCGCCAGCCCCCTCGCAGCTGACGGACGTTCTCCACTGAGATATAGGCCTCGGGGTCAATGATGATCAATTGATCCTTGATCCTGCGCACCTTGCGCCGGGGAACGTAGCAGTAAATCAAGCTTACCATCCCATCCAAACCTTTGCCGGAAACCAATGTGGCGCCTTGCCCGAGCCCTCGCAACTCCTTGGCGAGTGCCTCCCCTCGACCTGGGCTATGGATGCGCAACAGGCTATGACCTGGAGCGAGCATGCTCTCGATGGTGATCCCGAGCACGTTTCCGGTGGCCATACCAGCAGCAAAGGCCAACAGGTTGAGGACGTTCTGCAACTGCGTCAGAACCGCGGAGACCGCGGTAACGAACAACAGTGCCTGCGTGAAGCCAAGCAGCCAAGTTGATAAGCGGTTTCCGCGCGCCACGGCGAAGGTGCGCAGCGTGGAGATGGATATATCTGTCGTGCGAAGCAAGAATATGGCAATGGGCAGGTATGCGGCAGGGATGGGCAGCCACGATTGAAATTGGCGCAGCTGCTCCATGATCGCATTTCCGAGTGAAATCCATGCGGAGGACATGCTTCAATCCTTGCCTGCTATGCTCGCCAGAATCCCCGGTGAAGGGGAAGAACTTCCTCGACAGTGATAAAGGCCTCCGGATCGATCTTGAACACCTCCCTGCGCACGCCCGCAATTTCCCTGCGTCGAACACTGGAATTGATCAGCATTACCGTGCCGTCTTTGCCGCGTCCTGAGAGTTCGGTGGCGGCGTAGCCGGCCGTGCGAATGGCTTCTGCAACGGCGTTCCCAAGGCGAGAACTGATGATGCGCAGATGCGCATGGCCAACAGGCAATCGCTCGTAGATAAGCATGCCCACCACGTTGCCCGTGGCAAAGCCCGCGGCGTAGCCGATCACGTTCAGCCAATTGTCCAGATTGCTGATCACGCTGGTGATGGCCACCACCCACAATGCAGATTGGAAGAAGCCCAAAATCCAGGCCAGCGGCCTTCGGCCACGCAGCACGAACAGCACGCGCAACGTGTCCAATGACATGTCGCAAACACGCAGCAGGAAGATCACTACGGTGAGTACGTACGGGGGAATGGCAAGCCAGTCTAGCATCTCAGCATCCTATGCGTTTTTAGATTTTTCTATGTATCAACGAGATTCTTCGCTTCGCTCAGAATGACAAGCTGGGCAAATTCCAAGGTAAGTGTTCCATGGAAGGAAGAATTCTTCCTCGCACCTCAACGATGTATTTCGAGATCCATGCGAAGATTCATTATTCGGAAGACCAATCCTATCACGCTTATGTCGATTTGGATTTCTCGAATAGCACGATCGGGCTTGGGTTCGATGGCGGGAGGGATGTCGCGTGATGGTCAGTCGGGAGCGGCAGGAGATACCCCTTCGAACAGATCGCG
>DAOVIK010000317.1 GCA_030673735.1 Anaerolineae bacterium | reverse complement strand
TCACGGAGTAATCAGCGACATCGCGCAACCCCTGCTTCCCCATGATGCGGATGTAGGTGAAGGCGCGCACTATCACGCCGAAGTGCCCGTGGAATGCCTTTACGCGGCCGATGCTCTTCTCCGGCATCACAAGCCCGTAGAGCGGCGCAGTTTCGTCGTCGCCCTCGTCGACGATATCGACCACGCCAACAGGCCCCGAGCCCGGACCGCCTCCCCCATGCGGGGTCGAGAAAGTCTTGTGCAGGTTGTAGTGCAGCACGTCAATGCCCAGATCCCCCGGACGAACCACCCCCAGCAGCGGATTCATGTTGGCGCCGTCGCCATAGACCAGCCCGCCGCAGTTATGGATCAGATCGCAAACCTCCAGGATCTGCTCCTCGAAAAGGCCCAGCGTATTGGGATTCGTGAGCATCAATCCCGCCACGCGTTCGTCGCACTCCGCGCGCAGCGCCTCTATATCCACGTTCCCGCGCGCATCCGAAGGGATCTCGACCATCTCCATGCCGCTCATTGTCGTACTGGCAGGATTGGTGCCGTGCGCCGAATCGGGGATCAGAATGCGGTTGCGGTGTTCCTCGCCGCGGTCGCGAAGGAAGGCGCGTATGACCAGGATGCCGGTAAGCTCGCCATGCGCTCCCGCTGCGGGCTGGAGGCTGAGGCCGGAGAATCCGCCCATCTCCTTCAGCCACTCCTGCAGATGGTACATCAATGCCAGGTTGCCCTGCGAAGCCTCCTGCTCCTGCAGTGGATGGGCAAACGCGAAGCCGGGCAGACGGGCCGTGTCTTCGTTCACCTTGGGGTTGTATTTCATCGTGCAGGAACCCAGCGGGTAGAAGCCGGTGTCAACGCCATGGTTCAGCTGCGAGAGGCGCACGAAATGCCGCACCACGTCGATCTCTGAAACTTCCGGCAAGGGAACATCATCTCGAACCAATCCCTTGGGCAAGCTCGCCTCAGGAACGTCGATTTCGGGTAGGGGAACCGACGGTCTTCCGGGCGAAGATAGCTCGTAAATGAGGGGCTCAGTCATTGGCCGCCTCCTCCAAGAAGGCAACGAGATCATCGATCTCGTGCTTGCTGTTTGCCTCGGTCACGGCGATGAGCATGTGATCCTTGAGTTCCGGGTAGTCGGAGCCCAGATCGTATCCCCCAAGAATGCCTGCATCCAACAGCCGGTCGTTGATCTCGGCCACCGGCCGCGGGCAAGCTATCGCGAATTCGTGGAAGAAAGCTCCCTTGTTCCAAAGCTTATAGCCATCAAGGGCGTTGATCTTCTCAGCGGCGTAGTGCGCCTTGTGGTAGCACAGCTCCGCTACGCGCCGCAGTCCTTCCTTGCCCATCAGGGATAGGTAGACCGCCGCCGCCAGCGCCATCAAGCCCTGGTTGGTGCAGATGTTGGAGGTAGCCCGGGCGCGCCGTATGTGCTGCTCGCGCGGCGTGAGCGTGAGCACGTAGCCACGCTGCCCGCGAACGTCCGTGGTCTCTCCGGAGAGGCGCCCGGCCATCTTGCGTACGTACTTGTCGCGCGTGGTGAAGATGCCCAGGTAGGGCCCGCCGAAGGACAGCGGAATGCCCAGAGGCTGTCCCTCGCCGACAACAACATCGGCGCCGAATTCCGAAGGCGGCTTGAGCATCCCCAGCGCCAGCGGGTTCACGACCATGCAGAAGAGCGCGCCCGCGGCTTCGGCTGCCTTTCCCAGGGCGCTGAAATCCTCGATGCGCCCCAGGAAATCTGGATACTGCACTGCCACCAGCAGCGTGTCATCGTCGATCATCGCCGCTAGATCCTTGGGTCCGGCCTCGAGATCGTCGTCTCCCACTATGACCGTGCCCATTCCCTGCATGTAGGTTCTCACCACCTGCCGGTATTGCGGATGGATAGCGGCCGAGAGGATGATCTTGCTTCTCTTCTGGCGATGATGGGCCAGCGCCATGATCACCGCTTCTGCCAGCGCGGTAGCGCCATCATAGTGCGAGGCGTTCGAGACATCCATGCCGGTTAGATTGCTGATCAGGCTTTGATATTCAAAGATTGCTTGCAGTGTGCCTTGGGAGATCTCCGGCTGGTATGGCGTGTAGGCGGTGTAGAACTCGCTGCGCCGGATGACGTGATCGACCGCCGAGGGAACGAAATGGTTGTAGGCTCCGGCGCCGAGGAAGCAGGCAAAATGACGTGTTTCCAGGTTCGCCTCCGCCAACTCCTGCATCTCCTGCATGGCCTCCATCTCGGATATCGGATCAGGAAGATCGAGGTCCGGGAAGCGCAAATGCTCGGGCACGCAGGCGTAAAGATCCTCGACCTTCTTGACCCCGATGGTCGCCAGCATCTCCCGGCGCTCGTTTTCAGTATGGGGAATGTAGGCCATCAGTGTTCCTGCCCTTCACAGTGCTTTTCATACGCGGCGGCGTCCATCAGCGCCTCGAGCTCGGACGGATCGCTGACTTCGATGCGCGCGATCCACGCCTCGCCATAGGGATCGGTATTGACGATTTCGGGCGTATCTGCCAGCGCCTCGTTGATCTCAACGATCTTGCCACCGACAGGGAGATAAATATCGGCCGCGGCCTTGACCGATTCGACTGCCGCGAAGACCTCCCCCTTGGGGTGCGCCTCATCCAATGGGAAGAGCACTTCAACGTAGACGATATCCGAAAGCTGGTCCTGGGCGTAATCGGTGATCCCGATGGTGCCCACGTCGCCTTCCACTCGGATCCATTCGTGGCT
>DAOVIK010000081.1 GCA_030673735.1 Anaerolineae bacterium | reverse complement strand
TAAGGACGGGAATGAGCTCGGTCGAAATTCGTTGATCAGATGTGATGACTGGGGATGGGTTGAATCTGATAGATAGGTTGCTATAAAGGAGGTTCTGATGCGAAATTTTGCGCTACGTCTCTTTGCTGGGATCCTGCTGATCGCCGCCGGGATCTTCCTTCTTCTTGATCGTTTTGGTGTGGTTCCCAGTATCCTGCCCTATATTTGGACTGCGCTCTTCGCCGCTTCGGGAGTGGTTTTCGTGTTCGTCTATGCCACGGATAGGCGCCATTGGTGGGCGCTCATTCCCGGTTTTACCTTGATCGGGTTGAGCGCGACCAGCGGAGGCGCCCTCTTCTTTGCGGATCTCATAGGCGAATGGGTTGGCGCGCTCTTCCTGGGTGGCGTCGCTTTGGGCTTTTGGCTGATCTTCGCCTTGCACCGCGAGCATTGGTGGGCCGGCATCCCGGCGGGTGTGCTTTCCACGCTTGCGGCTGTGATCGGGTTTGGGTCGTCTTCGTTGGGCATAGATGCAGGCGCTGTTTTCTTCATTGGTTTGGGCCTGACCTTCTTGGTGATCTACATTGTGCCGCCACTGAGCGGGCGCATGATTTGGCCACTGATTCCAGCAGCTATCCTGCTCCTCATGGGCTTTGTTATCAGCACGCCCTACATCGAGGCCCTAAACTACGTGGGCGCCGCAGCGTTGATATTGGGCGGTGGCTATCTTATCGTTAGGGCACTGGTAAGATCACCTTCTTCAGATGATGGGTCAAGTCAGGAGCAGGTTGAAGAGGAGTGAAATACGCGCCGGACTCCTCACCTTCCCTGATTCCGGAATGCGGAAGTTGAAGCGCAAGACGGCGCGTATTCTGCTGATCGCTGATACACATCTGGGCTTTGACCTGCCCTTTCGGCCTCGGATCAAAAGGCGCAGGAGAGGCCCGGATTTCTTTGCCAACCTTGAATTGGCGCTTGAGCGCGCCCTACGACATGAAGTGGACATCGTAGTGCACGCCGGCGATCTCTTTTATCGCAGCCGGGTTCCGACGGCTTTGGTCCAAATGGCCATGGCACCATTGGTGCGGGTCGCCCAAGGGGATGTTCCAGTTCTCATCGTGCCGGGCAATCACGAGCGCTCGCATATCCCGCAACATCTATGGGCAGTGCACCCCAATATCCATATTTTCGATAAACCCAAGACCTATGAATTCGACATCGGTGGAATGAAGGCGGCATTCGGCGGCTTTCCTTTCGCAAGGAAGGTGCGCGATGAATTCGCATCCCTGGTTGATCGCACCGGCTGCCACCGCGCAAGCGCAGATGTCCGGTTGCTGTGCATGCACCAGACTGTGGAAGGTGCCCAAGTAGGAACTGTGGATTACACGTTCCGCTCAGGTCCAGACGTGATTAGGGGCCGGGATATTCCCCGCGGGTTCGCCGTCATCCTTGCGGGACACATCCATCGAAATCAACTGCTGCGGCAAGATCTACTGGGCCGGCAGATGGCCGCTCCCGTTGTCTATCCCGGTTCGATTGAGCGCACATCGTTTGCCGAGCGCAAAGAGGAGAAGCACTACGCGGTTGTAGAGGTTTCGGCGTCAGATCGTCATGGTGGGGATTTGAAAGGTATAGATTTCATACCGCTTCCGACGCGGCCGATGGTGAATCTGATTGTCAGTCCTGAAAAGATGACGAAAGATCAGTTGCGTGCGACGCTGCGGAAGCGATTGTCAGAGCTCGATCCTAATTCCGTAGTGCGCGTCCAGGCTAGGGGTGAGATTACAAGAGCTTGTCGTGAGGTGTTGAGTGCACCACAGTTGAGAACTCTCGCGCCAACGAGCATGAACATTTCCCTGGCGATCCATTGGCAAGTGCACCAAGCTGGCCGGTGATACAGCTCGTGTGAACAGCTTTCAGGAATTGATTCGTCCCTCGGGATTCGTAGCAAGATGAGTACGCCGCATCAACGGCCTTGGTAGATGGCCAACTCCTCAATGAGTGCCTGCCATGCCTGCTTGGGAGTGCCATCATTGCGGCGCAAGCCCAAAGTACAGAGGTACTCCTGGAAAGTGTTCCAAGCGCTGACATCGGAATCTGCCGGATCTGGATCATAGGGGAAGAAAGACTGGGCGAGATCTGCACATGTCTCCGGCAACAAGTCGTGGAAACTGAACCATATATGCCAATTGAACTCCTGTCTATGTTCGCTGAGAGCATCAAAAGTATCGCGCATATATTGCGCTTGGCGGCCCTCATCAGAGCCAAGCGCTGGAGAACTGGAGAAACCATTCTCCACTACGATGAAAGGTTTGTGGCCGGAAACGCTTATCATCCTCTCCAAGATGGCGCCGAAACCATCGGTGGCGATATCGTAGCGGAAACCAGAATCATGAGGGTAGTAGGTGTAGGCCAGGAAATCTCCACGCTTGAAGGCCTCTATCGCCCCCCAACGATCACTGTTGATAGCTTCGTGGAAGGCGATAACCGTTCCGACAGGTAAACCAGGCCGGACGGTCCGGACTGCCTGCCGGATGGTCGAGAATGCCGCCAAGTAGGGCGCCAGATCGTTGGGATTGGACTGCAGGTAGATGTTGACCTCATTGCCCAGAGATAGATAGTCGATCTGATCTCCGTAGCGCTGCGCTACAGCTATTGCAAAATCGGCTGCTCGATCCATGTACTCGGTATCATCGAAGGCCCTACCCGTAAGATCTTGGGGTACCATTCCCCGGACGCTTGTATGAATGAGTTCGATCACCACCGAGATACGCAACCCCTCCAGAGATAACGTGTCCAGCATCAGGTCTGGAACGGACCAATCGTAAATGCCTTCTGACACCTCGACCTGTCCCCATGAGATGTAGCTATGTGCTGTTTGTATGCCGGCTTGCCGAGCTTCGACAATGTTGGCGCGGTAGTTCTCGTAGCTGAAGTCATCCTCTGTGGTGGTGACGACCAGTCCGATCAACCCACGACTGGAAAGGGCCAAGTGGGGTTGCACGGAACAGAAGGCTCGCGAGAGCGTTTCGTTGAAGGTTATGAGGAATTCATTGAATTCCGCTTCGGGGGTGCTTCCGGTGAGCTGGTAGGTCGATCCGTCGCAATACAGCAAGGCGATATGCAAACGCGAGTGCGGTTGCTCATTGGTGAGAGCTTCGAGAATAACCCCATCGGCTTGGGAATCATGCACCTCGATGTCGACATACGGACCCGAGTCTGGCAGCGCAATGGTCATGTAATGTGCTAGCAAACGGGGAATGGTTGCATGCTTGCTAACGGACAGCACCCATTCCTCCATGGAGATCAGTTTGAGCGTGGCCTCGTCCTCAGCAGTGACTTCGTCCCAATCCGGCAAATCGACGCTGAAGGCGCCGTCCTCAAATGTGACCCAACCCGTCGACGTGGGAGCGGGGCTGGGCGTGCTTGTACTCGCGACTCCACAACCAACCGAGCCCAGCGCTATGGCTGCTGCTGCGAAAGCAATAGCAATTCGTTTTCTAATTACAGCGAGCTTGGGAATCATGTGTTCCCTCCGGCGTTGCGTGAAGACAGGTACAACGCCAATCCGGCGGACAGGGATCTGATCGCTCTCCCCACCGCCCTAATTCTCTCAGAGCCATAGGGCTTTCGCAAATCCATCTTAGGTATCAGTGTGAACTATGCTTAGCCTGTGGGAGTCAACGATCGAAACGGCAAATCAATACCTGCGTGGCTTGTCTATGTCAAACCATGAGAGGATGATATCATTAGTTGCTGATATGATGATATGACAAGGAGTATCGCATGCGGATGGTTGCCAGCAGTGAAGCGATGGAACTGAAGGCGAAGCTCTTTCAAGGATTTGCTGACCAATCACGGCTTACGATTCTCGAGTCGCTGGTTGACCAGGAGCGAACCGTCGGTGATGTTGTAAGAGTCACAGGCTTGACCCAATCGAATATCTCCAATCACCTATCCTGCCTGCGTGAATGCGGCTTGGTCACTCGTCGCAGGCAGGGACGTCATATGTACTACAGGCTTAGCGATCCCAGAGTTGCGTTGCTACTCGTGCAAGCCGATGAGTTGCTGGCCGAAGTGGCTAAGGGCGTGTACGAATGTACTCGCTACGGAGCGACGATCGAGGGGTGATCATGGCTCATGCGAAGACGATCGACGTTCCAATAGAAGGCATGGACTGCGTTGAGTGTACGCAACATGTCGCTGCTGCCATTGAAAGCTTGCAGGGGGTTGAGGGTGTGGAAGTCTTTTTGGCAGCGAAGAAGGCTCGTGTCGTACTTGATCCGGCGCAGGCCGATTTGGCCGCAGTACGCCAGGCCGTCGCTTCGGCTGGGTATTCGGTCCCCATGCAGGAATCGCAACCGACCGCTCCCCCTCCTCTTGTCGACTTCAGCCGGCGCATCATGGTGCTTTTCGGAGCCGTCTTTGCGGCTGTGTTGGTGATCATCGTTGTGGGGGAATGGCTTGGCCTTCTCAAGGCGGTGACCGATCGCATCCCTTGGTACATCGCCTTGGCGATTGTGCTGGTGGGCGGTTTTCCAGTCTTCCGGAAAGTGTGGCTCGCAATCCTTCAGCGAAGGATCACGACGCATGCTCTGATGACCGTGGGCGTGATCGCCGCGGTCACAATTGGGGAATGGGCGACGGCGGCAATCGTCGTCTTCTTCATGCGAGTAGGCGACTACGTTGAAGGCTTCACCACCGATCGCAGTCGAATGGCGCTGCGTGATCTTGAGAATATGGCGCCCGATCAGGCGCGCGTCCAGCGCAATGGCAAGGAATTTGAGCTTCCCATCAGCGAGATCGAGGTTGGAGAGATGGTCATCGTCCGTCCGGGAGAGAAGATTCCTGTGGACGGAATCGTCATCGACGGGCATGCGATGGTGGACCAGTCCACGGTCACTGGGGAATCGATGCCCATCGATGTTGGTGCGGGCGCAAGAGTCTTCGCTGCAACCCTGGCGCATCAGGGGAGTCTGCGGGTTGAGGTGACGCATGTTGGAGCGCAAAGCACGTTCGGGCGCGTGATCAAGCTCGTCGAGGAAGCTGAAGCCAATAGAGCGTCCGTGGAGAGCATCGCTGACCGCTTCTCGTCCTATTTCCTGCCCTTGGTGACAATCATCGCCGTCCTTACCTATCTCATCAGCCGTGATCCGATGGCGACCGTGGCTGTTCTGGTGGTGGCATGCTCATGCTCCTTCGCTCTCGCCACCCCAATCGCCTTGCTTGCTTCAATAGGCGCCAGCGCCAAGCGCGGTCTCTTAATCAAAGGGGGAAGGTTCTTGGAAGCACTGGCACGAGCCGACGTGCTCTTGATCGATAAGACCGGCACGCTGACACTTGGCCGCCCTCATATAACGGATATCGTTGCATTCGGCGAGGAATCGATTGAACAGATCCTGGCATTGGCCGCTTCTGCTGAACGATATTCCGAGCATCCACTGGCAGAAGCCGTTCGACATGCCGCCGCCCAGCGGGGATTGGAGCTTCATGAGCCAATGGAATTCAGACCACTGCCTGGCAGAGGCGTGCAAGCTCAGATCAATGGTTCAATCATTTCCGTTGGGAACCAGAGCATGCATGGTGGCCGGCCGGATGATCAGCGAGTATCGGAATTAGCTGCGGAAGGGAAGACGCTGCTGTACGTCATGAGGGAAAGCACGTTGATTGGTCTGCTTGCCGCGACAGACACCATGCGTGAGGAAGTTCCCGCAGCGATCTCCAAGATCCGTGATCTTGGTGTTGAAGACATCGAATTGCTAACCGGCGACAGCGAACGCTCGGCCATACCACTTGCCGATGCCCTTGGATTACCATTCCGGGCGGGTCTCCTGCCGGAGGACAAGATCTCCATCGTCAGAGAACACCAATCGCGTGGCCGCACAGTGGTAATGATCGGCGATGGAGTTAACGATGCGCCCGCGCTGGCGCAGGCTGACGTGGGGATTTCCATGGGAGCCGCGGGAGTCGACGTGGCCATAGAAGCTTCCCACGTGGCATTGATGCGCGAAGATTGGATGCTGGTGCCCGAATTGCTTCACATTTCCAGGCGCACGATGAGTGTTGTGAAGATGAACCTCGCGCTCGCAGCGATCTACAATCTAGCTGGGCTGTTGCTTGCTGCCTTCGGTTTGCTTCCGCCAGTGGTGGCAGCGGCTGCCCAATCCATCCCCGATCTGGGGATCCTCACGAATTCCTCACGCTTGCTGCGGCAGAGGTGAACAGCGATTCGCTATGGAGTATCAGCAGGCCCGATTGCATATTGACTGCAGGCCGCTGCACTAGTTGCTCGAGGTATTCAAAGAGGAAAAATCATAAGCGCAACATCTAGTACCCCAATCCTTGGGATCAATTACCTACAGAGGATGCTGAGAGGAATATGAGATACTCGACTTGCTAGGAGAAGGGGCTGCGAAGTCCCAAAGCAGGGTGGAGGCTTTGATCCGGAGGCCCTATTTGATCGACTGCCGATTGTGTGCATCGGCGGGCCTCCGGGGAGCCGAGAGCGAAACCGGCCAAAGCGGCCGGTTCGCTATTTAATATGATATGTGAGCCGCGAATTCCAGCCCTCTCCCTTCTGGGATCTTCGTTACTCCTTTGGCCTACGCCTGCAGTCGAATCCCTTTGTACTCCCCTCGTCTTTTATCGATCCTGATTAGATGCCGCGCAACCAGTAGTTCTCGCACCCTTCCGTCTGCGCTACAATGGTGCCACGGGCTATTCAAGGAGGGGCTGATGGAATTGCTCAGCGTAGCGATCGATAAGCCTGATACCGTAAACATGATCCTAGGTCAATCGCACTTCATCAAGAGCGTTGAGGATCTACACGAG
>DAOVIK010000413.1 GCA_030673735.1 Anaerolineae bacterium | reverse complement strand
TTCCGTGTACCAATAGGCCTCATCATCCGTACCATCGAAGACCAGCGTGTTCTCGCTCGATCCTGTGTTCTCGTTCATGTCTTCGCCAGCCGGGGTGGCTCCATTGGTGGTGGTATCACGCAGATAAAGGATGTTTGCCGCCGCGGAGGCAATCGGAAGTTGACTGGAAAGGATCCACATCAACAGCAACCCAATGACCATACCGGAAGCTAGACGGAAGCCCAATCCGGGGCGGCGAGACAGGCGCCCAACCAGAGGAGCAACGCTCCTGATGATCTTGGAGGGAGATGCACCCAATCGTTTCCCAAGGTCAAGCTGACCCTTCCTCTTCTTCTTCATTCTCTTCCCCAGGCCCTTCAAATGCCTCCTGAGTGTCAGCTTTTCAACGACCTCTGTGATCACACCCGACTTTTCGGTCCGATGCCAACCTCCCTCGTGCGGTTCAAGCAAACCCTTGATCGCCGCATAAGCCTGATAGGGAGCCAGCAAGTAGGAAAGAAGCCAGAAGGACAGGACTCCCTTCCAACTCCTGCCCACACCTCGCTCCAGAAACAGTCCTGATAGGTTCATCAACGGCAGCGAAAGTGAGTTCACAATCACCAGCGACCAGCCCAGGAACTCTGACCAATAGGGTAGGCCGACATTGAGAACTATCTCAGAGAGGAGCCACGCCGTCGTACCAAGCAAGAAGAGGGCCGATTGCAGGTAATACGGTGCAAAGTAGATAAACTCCAGCTTTTCGCGCAGGCTCACTTGGGAGGAAAGCATCACGCGCATGAAATACTTCTTGACGTTGAATGTATGGCCTTCGGCCCATCTCATGCGCTGGCGAGCCAGCTGCTGGAACTCGGACACGCATTCCGCAGGCGCCTGGATGAAAGGTGAATAGAGAACCTTGTAGCCGTTCAAGTACAGCCGGAGCGTTAGCTCCCAATCTTCGGTGATGGAAGTCTTCCAGCCTATCTTCTGCAGGACATCCTTCCGTATCATGAACACCGAGCCCGAGATCATCTTCATTCCGCCAAAGATCTGCTGGCCCGAGCGCTCCACCACGTACGAACCGGAGAATTCGGTGCGGATGCCGCTTGTGATCCAATTCTCGGAGGCGTTCAAGATGTGCCACTGATAGCCCTGGACGACGGCCACCTTCTCGTCCACCAGGGGCATATCAGGGCTGCGATCCCATCCAGGAGGCGTGGAACCATTTCCATTGAGGTCGTAGAAGTAGGTCATGAATTGCTTGATAAGATCAGGCGGCGGAATGAAATCGGCGTCGAGCACGACGATGAACTCCGCCTTTGGATCTGTGCGGCCCAACGCCACCTGCAAAGCGCCGCCCTTGAATCCTTCGCGGCTTTCCCGGTGCGAGATCTTCACGCGAGGATGCGAACCCCATCTCTGCCGTAATATCTGGGTGGTCTCATCGGTAGAGTCATCCGCTATCACGATCTCATAGTTGTCGTACCGCTGAGAGGTGCACGCTGCCAACAGACGATCGACGACGATTGCCTCGTTGTATAGCGGCAAATGGATGGAGACGAATGGCTGGCGCGGCATCTTCACATCCGTGCCGTTCATCGGGCTCAGCCCGTTCAACCCGCGGCCATTGCGGAGACCATTAGCGCGATTGTTGTGGTTGTACCTGCCGTTGCCATTGCCGTTGCCGTTGGCTGTCGCCAGGAGGATGAAGGCCACGCTGAGGTAGTACTTCAGCCCGTAGCCAAAGAAAATGAGGCCGCAGACCAGGGCGAATAACGGCAGAAGGACGCGGGGAAGCGCGAGCA
>DAOVIK010000067.1 GCA_030673735.1 Anaerolineae bacterium | reverse complement strand
GCTGCTGTTGATCGACATCTTCGACGGCGCGCCGCAAGATCCAGCCGAGATTGAGCGACGATGGCGGGTGAGCCGCATCAACCGCACGCTGGAAGAGAACCTGCTCGTGATCGCCGCTTGCGACGCCTACGACGTACTCGACTTCCACAGCCTGGGCGACTACAGCGAAATCCCGCCCACCACGGCGTGGATCCGGGAGCAATTGCAGGCCTATGGCTGCGGCGATGTGCCGATCTGGATCGGCGACGCCTTCAGCATGTCCGGCCTGGTGGGTTATGGCGCGGTTCCCGCGCATCCGACGACCGCTGAAACGCGCGACGATGTCATCGCTCTCCTGCGCTCCGTCGCCGATCCGGCCGATGCGGATCACGACGTTGCTACCGCTTGGCTGCGCGGGGAAATGGCCATCGGATTGGTCAGGAAGATCGTGGTATCGGCGGGAGAAGGGATCGTCGGCATCAACATCGGAAACCTCGAAGATTGGGCCACGGGAGCGGTTGCCGCCGACAAGGCCCTGGTTCCGATGATGGGAAGCTCGATGTTCATGGGTATGACCGACGCCACTATCACCGAAGCCAGGCCGGGAGGCGACCTGCCCTACAGCGGTCACTTGTGGAGCCAGGCGCGCGCCGCGGGCCATGAACGCCCCGCCTTCTACGCCCTCAAGCTCATGATGGATACCATCGGAAACTACTTGAGCGTCGAGAAGCTCGAACTGGGAGAGCATATCTGGGGATATCGCTTCGAGACTCCTGACGGTCCAACCTGGGTGCTGTGGCTTGACGACGGAGAGCTGTATCTTCCCGGGCAACCACCTCCCACCGTGGGCGTCACGCTTTGGATCGATGCCGATCTGGCCACGTTGACCCTAACCCCGACCCAAGTCGGTGAAACCGAGCCCGAGAGCTTCACAATCGACGCCATAGACGGCGAGATTTCCTTCGACCTTGGAATAACGCCGGTGTTCATTCAAGCCGCGCACTGACCCCCACCTGCCAGGAGGAAAAACAGCCATGAGAAGACATCACATAACCATCATCGCCCTGATGCTGGCTGCGCTCGCCTGCGGCGGCCCGGAAACGGCCATCCCCACCGCCACTGCACCTTCGCCCACCCCGATGGATCTAGCCCCAGCGCGGGGCTTCTACATGGGCATAGCTGGCTTGATCCCGGCCAACTTCCCCGACTCATCGGAGGAGGACTGGCTGAACCTCTACGAGAGCCTTCCCGAGACAGGTGAGTTGCTCGGAGTTTACACCTCATGGACGGATTCGGAAGAGGCCGAGGGCGAGATTCCGGGAGTGGTCGATGCGGCGTTCGGCTTCGCAGAAGAATACGATTTCATCCCATTGGTAGCCCTTGGAACCTACCGCGACGCTGCTATCGGCGAAGTTGAAACCACGATCACCTGGACGGACACGGAGCAGGTCTCCCGCTTCAGGCAGACCGCGGTGAGCGTCGCCGAGCATTACCAGCCATCATACCTGGCGCTGGGCAACGAGATCAATCGCCACTACGACCACGATCCGCAGGGCTTCGCCGCATTCGTCGCTGCCTATAGCGACATCTATGATGCGATCAAGGCCGTCTCGCCTCGCACGCTCGTGTTCACGATCTTCCAGCTCGAGACTCTGCGCGGGGCAGGCTACCTGACAGGCACCAGCGAGGGACGCCAGCCGCGTTGGGAGCTGCTGGACATGTTCGGCGAGCGCCTGGATCTGGCGGTGTTCACCACCTACCCGTACTTCGACTACACCTCGCCGGCAGATGTCCCCGACGATTACTACACCGCCATCGCTGAGCATACCGACCGTCCCATCGCCTTCAGCGAGATCGGCTGGCCGTCGGCGCCGCTTTCGACTGCTCCCGATTCCGAGTTCGGCGGCAGCGAGAGTGAGCAAGCGGATTTCGTGCGCCGCTTCTTCGAGCTGACGTCTGATCTCGATCTTGGTTTCACGGTCTGGTCCTTCCCCAACGACATCGGCCCGATGATCAATCCCGCCTTCGAATCGGTCTCCCTGCGCCATCACGACGGTACACCCAAGCCGGCGCTGGACGTCTGGCGCGCGGTCGTCGACCAAGACACCGGCGGTTGATCGCGAGAAGCAGGCGAATGCAAAACGCGGATTCCTCATGGTTATCGGTTCACGCGGAGGGGCCGGACCATAGGGCATCGATCCTGTAAGAACACCAGGACAGGTGGGCAGCCTTCGCCGGCGGCAGCGCCTCGGGACGGCGGAACATGGCCGGCAAACCCTGTAGCAAGAGATAATCCAAATGGTTCAAGCATCGAAGAATCTCGATACATAAGGTGCAACGCACTTTCAAGGTTCGTGTCAACCATACGGCCTTTCAAAGTGCGTTGCACCTGCAAGGGGGTCCATGTCCCGCCGACGTTTTCGTTTGCGGGGGCAAGATCGTATAATGAAAGCATGGCCAAGCGACGCGCTCCCGTAGTGATAGGCATAGCCGGCGGCACGGGCTCGGGGAAGACCACGATTGCCAATGTGATCCTTGAACGTGTCGGCGCCGGCAATATCGCCTTTCTGCCCCATGATGCCTACTACAAGGATCTTGGCAATCTGCCCGAGGTGCATAAGGAATTGAGGAATTTCGACCACCCGGATGCGCTCGAGAGCGAGCTGCTCATCGAGCATCTCGAAACGCTGCGAACGTGGACGCCGGTCGACATCCCGATTTACGACTTCACCACTCATTCCCGAACTAAGAAGACAAAGCGCGTCGAGCCGAAGCCGGTGATCCTGGTCGATGGAATCCTGATCTTCGCCGAACCGGCTCTTAAGGATCTCTTCGACGTCAAGATCTTCGTCGATACGCCGGCCGATGTGCGGTTCATTCGCCGACTGCAGCGCGATATCGCCGAGCGCGAACGAACCGTCGAATCGGTGATCAGCCAGTATCAGACAACGGTGAGGCCGATGCACGAGGAGTTCGTCGAACCCTCCAAGCGCCACGCCGATGTGATCATCCCTGAGGGCGGCTGGAACACCGTGGCTATGGACATGGTCGTCACGCGTATCGAAGCCCTGCTCTCCCAATAATCCAGGAGGTTCCTGTGGAAGCAAAGCAGTATCCATCCCCCCCGCCTATGAACATCGATTCCTCCAAGTCTTACACCGCCACGATCAAGATCGATCTGGGCGACATCGTCATCGCTCTTCATGCCGATAAGGCGCCGCGTACGGTAAACAGCTTCGTCTTCCTGGCGCGCGAGGGATTCTACGATGGCGTGATGTTCCATCGCGTGATCGCCGATTTCATGGCTCAAGGTGGAGATCCGACGGGAATCGGAAGCGGAGGTCCCGGCTACTCATTTGAGGACGAATTCCACCCCGACTTGCGCCACGACAAGCCCGGCGTGCTTTCGATGGCCAACGCCGGCCCCAACACGAATGGATCGCAGTTCTTCCTCACGCACGTACCTGTGCCGCATCTTGACGACAAGCACTCGGTCTTCGGCCAGGTTATCGAAAATATGGACGTGCTGTCCAGTATTCCCCCGCGGGATCCTAAAGACCCTAGCGCTCCGGGAGTCACTATCCAGAGCATAGAGATCAGCGAGAAGTGAATTCCGAACCCTTTTTCACTGGATGGCGATTGACGCTGGCGCGTGTCTTAGCGCTTGCGCTCGTCATAGCCATCATGATTCTGGCTTTCACCTTTCGCAAATTCGCCTCAACGCTCGGCGCTTATGGCTACCTGGGCATCTTCCTATTATCGATCGTGGCCAACGCCACGATCATCATCCCGGTTCCCGGAGTGGCGCTCACGTTCACAATGGGCGCCATCTTCAACCCAGTCGGCGTTGCATTGGCAGCCGGTGCGGGAGCGGCGCTGGGCGAGACTACCGGCTATCTGATGGGATTCTCCGGGCAGGGCATCATCCAGGACAACCCCACTTATAAACGTCTTGAAGGATGGATGGAGCGCTTCGGGGTTTGGGTGGTACTGGTATTGGCCATCATTCCCAATCCGCTGTTCGACCTTGCTGGATTGGCAGCGGGAGCGTTGCGCATGCCGATCTGGAAATTCCTCTTGTGGGCATGGATCGGCAAGACGATCAAGATGCTGCTCTTCGCCTACGCCGGAGCTTCATCGGTCGGCTGGTTGATGGATCTGTTCGGGAACGGGCCATAAGATCGGCGCCAGGGGGGCTGACTTTAGGTAAACCGCTCAGCAGATCAATCCGATTGGGCGAGGAATGCTCCCTTGCGCAGGGTCACGTCATCCAGCGCATCCTCAACTACCGTCACCCCCAATCCGGGATCATCAGGGACGTCGATCGTGCTGTCGGGATTGAGTTCGAAGCGTGGCTCGGCGATATCCTCGGCATAGTAACGATCGCTCGCCGAGATATCCCCCGGAAGCGTGAAACCCGGCAGCGAGGCCAGCGCTAAGTTTGCCGCGCGTCCAATCCCGGTTTCCAGCATTCCACCGCACCACACTGGCACCCCGCGCTCATTGCAAAGCTCATGGATCCTCAGCGCCTCCGCCAAGCCCCCCACCCTTCCTGCCTTGATGTTGATCACCCGGCAGGCATCGATCTCAATCGCCTGCCGTGCATGCCGCACTGAGAGGATGCTTTCGTCCAGGCACAACGCCGTCTTGAGCGCCTTCTGCAGACCGCTATGGTCGATCAGATCGTCATCGGCGAGAGGCTGCTCGATCAACAACAGGTCCAGCGAATCCATGGCCACGAAGACGGGTTTATCTTGCAGGCTGTAGGCCGAGTTCGCATCCACCTGCAGCTTCAAATCCGGAAACACACGCCGAACCGCCTGCAATTCAACCAGATCACGCCCCGGCTTTATCTTCAACTTGACTCGCCTGTACCCCTCCCGCACGTAATCTTCCACGACCTTGATCAAGCTCTCTTCGTCAGGCTGAATGCCGACCGAAACTCCCACGGGCACGCTGCGTCGCTGCCCGCCAAGCAAGCGCGCAAGCGGCTTTTTCTCAGCCTTGCCGATGAGATCCCAGAGCGCCATCTCAAGCCCGGCGCGCGCCAGGTTGTGTCCTTTGAAGGGCGCGAGCAGCGCCGCAAGGTCATCAACGTCGGACACTCGCTGCCCCAAGACCGCAGGGATCAGGAATTCGGAAAGTACGTGCCAGGCGGTGCCGATCGTCTCATATGAATAGCCCGGGTAATAGCTGGCCGCACATTCCCCCCAGCCGGCCAAGCCTTCGGACTGCAGGCGGACGATGATGCAGTCACGCTCCCGCTCGACACCGAAGGAGGTCTCAAAAGGGGATTGCAATTGCATTCGAACGTGGCGCAGTTCAATCGCTTCCAGCAGCATCATCAACCCAGCTTCGCTTCCCCATGGGAAAGCAGGTAGTACGAACGTTGCTCGTTATCGTCGGAAACATGAGCGAAATCCGTCACCAGGTATCCAGCGGCAAAGACACGCTCGAAGAGCTCTCGCGAATGCAGCCGCCATGCGAGCGCCAGCTCGGGATCCGTGCGTTTGATATCCAGGAAATCGGAGGGTATCTCGATCAGCAGAAAGGTGCCCTCTGGGTCGGAAGGTTCCTCTGGAGGTTGCGGGAATCCAGTATCCGTCAGCGCGGCCTCGTTGATCAGCTTGGCTCCGCTGGAAAGGAAATGCTCCATATCCAGGGATCGGCGCGATCCATCCAGGCGTGCGGTTACGCGCGGCGTCGTCAGCCACCACTCCACCTGAAAGCGATCCGTCGGCAACCCCCGGTTGAGGTCATCACGCAAATCGCCATAGACATTGCGCAGATAGGTTCGGCATATCGTGCCCAGACGCCGAATGTTGAGATATGCATTGCGGCTCATCAGGGGATCGTAGGTCCAAGTAGCAAGGCTGATGCCTTGGTCGATCACCGCCTCACGCTGGGCAAGCTTTAGCATCAAGCCCACGCCGCGCCCGCGATAGTCAGGGTGAACGCCCAGCTGATGTGAACAGTGTTTCAAGCGCGCCATGGCCACGCGATCCGGTGTGAGCTCGTCTGTTCCTATGAAGCCGAAGATGAAGCCGACCATTCGCTCGCCAACGAATGCTCCGAGAAGCAAGCCCCCGTTATGCGCCACGGTCAGGAGCATATGCAAAGGTATGACTTCGGTTTCGCTACCGGCCCAAACCTCGCGCTGCATTTCCTCCACTTGCAGCGTGTCTGCGACCGAATGCACGGACCGGATCGTGATCGAGTGGTCCATCAGTCGTATCCTCCATCCCGTGCGCGAAACTGACTTGCAAGCAATTCCCAGCCCCAGTTGCGTCCCCGTAGATACTCCAGTTTTCCCTGCATGAGCGCCGGCTGGAGACCCAAAAGTCGGGGCAGTGTGTCCAAGTTTGTGGTGCGGTTGACCGCCAGGTAGTCCACCCAACCCATTGTAACTGGTGGGTACCGCATCAAACCACGCGCCATCCATGCCAGAGCCTTTAAATAGGGAGGACGGGCGGTGAGCAGGATGCGGGGCATGCCTGTGACTCCCATGATTAAGCGAAGGATCTCGGCCAAGGATAGGTATTCCGGCCCGCCGATCTCATACAGGTCCCGCAATCCCTCGAGATCGTCCAGCATCCACGTGATGCATGTGGCCAGATCCTCCACCCATAGCGGCTGCAGACGAGTTTCTCCCCCACCGGGCAGGGGCAGAAAGATCGGCGAAATGGCGAGCAGCTTGGTCATGCTGGTTGTGAAGTGATCCTCGGGCCCGTAGACTGTCGCTGTGCGCAGGATGGTGTGGCGCAATCCACAGTTGCGAACATGCTCCTCGGCCTCGGCCTTGGCGCGCTGGAGTGGGTAGGCCGAAGTCCGGTCGGCGCCAAGGTGGCTCAGGTATATCAAGTGTCGCACTCCAGCCTCGACAGCGGTCTCGGCCAAATTGCGGGTTCCCTCCACGTCGTCGCGCCGGGTGTCTTCACCGCTTCCCGGATTCAGGGCTGCGCCCACATGGATTACGGTTGAAACTCCAACCAATGCGGCGCGCACGCCGCGCCGATCGGCCAGCGAGGTCAGCGCTGCATCCACCGGAACTCCCAGCGGCAGTCCCGGCGAGCGGCGCGCCGGTTGCAGCAAGGCGCGCACTGGATGTCCTGCCGCCGATAGCTGGCGCAGGACCGCCCGCCCCACAAAGCTGGTTCCCCCGGTCACCAGTAACACTTGAGCCCATCCCTCTGGTAGGATTCTTCCCTGCAGATTAGGTAGTTTAGCACAGCCCCCTCTCCCACTGAGCGCACCCTCGTTCGGCCAAGGGGGTTATCTTGGTCGAACTAGCCCTGTGGAATGTCAAGCTTAGGAGGAAATCGTGTCCCGTGTTCGTGTTGTAGTGACCGGGCTAGGCTGTATCAGCCCCCTGGGAAATGACGTATCAAGCACCTGGAACGCGCTCATCGCCGGAGAATCCGGCGTAGCACCGATCACGCTTTTTGACGCTTCCGAGCACAAGACTCGCTTTGCCGCCGAGGTCAAGCAGTTCGATCCAGTAGCTCATCTCGGCCGGCGCGATGCGCGACGCATGGACCGCTATACGCAGTTCTCCCTGGTGGCAACTGAGCAGGCGCTCGAGCAATCCGGACTTCGCATCGACGACGCCAATCGCGATCGCGTTGGTGTGGTTGTTGGCACCGGCATCGGCGGCATGAACAGTCTGCTCAAAGAAGCCGAGAAATTCGACACGC
>DAOVIK010000164.1 GCA_030673735.1 Anaerolineae bacterium | reverse complement strand
AGCAGTGGCAGGCCATGATCGATGCCGGAACCAATCCGGCGCAACCCGATTGGATGGGAGCATTCGCCACGCCGTGAAGTCGATTCCCGCACTGGCAGCACTGACTCTGCTGGCAACAACGCTTGCGATCGTCTTGCTTCCGTCTGGAGAGCCCGCGCTGACGCTTGCACTCACCGGGGATGTGATGCTGGGGCGCAGCGTGGCCCAAGCGCATGCCGAGGGTGGCTGGGAAGAGGCCCTGGCCACCCTCGCTCCCTATGTATCCGCGGCTGATCTGGCATTCGCCAATCTCGAATCGCCGCTGACGGATGCGCCGCTCGCAGGCGCCGGATACGACCTGCGGGGACCTCAAGAGGCAATCTTGGCCCTGCAATCTGCCGACTTTGACCTTGTCTCTTTGGCCAACAATCATGCCCTCGATGCTGGCGCTTCTGGTCTGAGCGACACGCTGCAAGCGCTGCAGGCTGCTGGGATCGATGCTGTCGGTCCTGGGGTAGAGGTGCTGCTGACGCGCGTCGATGGCCTCGCCTTGGCGTGGCTGGCTTTCGATGACGTTCTCCGGCCTCTCGATGTTGAGCAAGCGAGCGAATATGTGGCTAGCGCCCGAGGGCAGGGGGACGTACTAATAGTGTCGATCCACTGGGGTGCCGAGTACCAGAGCTCTCCCAGTGCCCGGCAGCGAATGCTGGCGGATGCGTTGGCCGCAGCGGGGGCGGATATGATCATCGGCCATCATGCGCACGTACTGCAGCCCGTGGAATGGATCTGGGGAGAGGGTCGCGGACGGCCAACGCTGGTGATCTTCGGCCTGGGGAATGCGCTGTTCGATCAGGGCGCGCCGCGAGAGACGCGTCAGGGGGTCACGCTGTTCGTGGAAATCGGCGCGGCGGGTGTGCGCGACGTGCAGGCCGTGCCGCATGCAATCGAGCCCGGGCAATGGAAGGTTGTTCCTGCCGGACCTTCGCTGTCGAGCGAAGTGGCCCGCCGATTGAACCTGGGCTGCGCTCGGGTGCGCGGCTGCAGATAGGTGCGCGTGGGAGGCAAGGGGGGCGCGGCGAATCCGGTCCACATTTTCCCATATGTGTGAGAAACAGAAGAAGGCGCTAAGCGGGGCGGCCGGTCAGGTCGTAGGGCAGAGCGCCGTCGATGTGCACGGGAACGATGGATCCAATCTCGAGTTCGCCCGTGACAAGCACCAGGCCGTCGATCTCAGGGGCGTCACGATAGGAGCGGCCCAGGGAGAGATCATCGCTGCGGCCCTCGATGAGCACGTCGAGCGTGCGGCCGACGAGCTGTTGATGCTTCTCGAGCGAAATCTGCTGCTGGAGCTCCATCAGGCGAGCGCGGCGTTCCTGCTTGAGCGACTCGGGGATCGGATCACCGAGGCTATCGGCGGGAGTACCGGGCTCGAAGGAATAGGTGAAGACGCCCAGCCGGTCGAAGCGCAACTCGGCGATGAAATCATGCAGAGCTTGAAACTCGGCCTCGGTCTCGCCGGGGTAGCCGACGATGAAGGTGGTGCGCAAGGTCAGATCGGGCATGATGCGGCGCATGTTCTCGAGCGTGCGTCGCACCCAGTCGAGGTTGGCGGGACGGCGCATGCGGCGCAAGGTTTCGGGATGGGCATGCTGCAAGGGCATGTCCAGGTAGTGCAGGATCTGGTCGTGGCGGGACATGGTCTCGATCAGGCGCTGGCTCACGCTGCCGGGGAAGGCGTATAAGATGCGGATCCAGTCGATCTTGGGGACCTGGCTCACGATATTTTCGAGCAGGTCGGGGAGGCCATCGCGCAGACCCAAGTCATGACCATAGCTGGTGGTGTCCTGCGCGATGAGAACCAACTCGCGCACGCCACGATCCTGCAAAGCGAGCGCTTCGGCGAGGATGCGTTCGGCCGGGCGGCTGCTTGTGGGGCCCTTGATCCGTGGGATGGCGCAGAAGGCGCATGGCCGGTGGCAGCCGTCGGCGATCTTGAGATAGGCGGTGGCACCTTGCACAGCGGTGCGCGTCACACCTTGCTCGTCGCTGCCAACGGTAGGACTGTCAGGGAGGTGATAGAGCGGCTCGGGGTGCGGCTGCGCGCGCAACTTCTGGACCACGGGCAGGATATCCATCCAGCGGCGAGTGCCCAGAAGGGCGTCGAGGCCGGGAACGCGGGAGGCGATTTCAGCGCCAAGATACTGGGGCAGGCTGCCAGCGGATACGAGCAGTTGGTCGGGGCGCTTGGCAGCGGCAAGCTCGCTCAGCTTGGCGAAGGATTCATCGCGCGCAGGACGAATGAAACCGCAAGTATTGACGATGAGCACGTCGGCATCTTCGGGGTTTGGGCTGGATTGGTGTCCGGCGCGCGCCAGCAACTCCGTCATGGAGTGCGAATCGACCGTGTTCTTGGCGCAACCGAGGGATATGATGTGAAAGCGCAAGGCGCTCAAATCAGTTCCCACCGGTTTCTGTGGGAGTTGGGGTGGGTGTGGGGGTGCTGGTTTCGGTGGGGATGAGTTGGAGCGTGGGTGTGGGCGTCATCGAACCGCTGAGATCCCAGAGGCGT
This sequence comes from Anaerolineae bacterium, assembly GCA_030673735.1. Classification (GTDB taxonomy): domain Bacteria; phylum Chloroflexota; class Anaerolineae; order Anaerolineales; family E44-bin32; genus W1033. The sequence continues at coordinate 2,268 of DAOVIK010000164.1, read as the reverse complement.
ATGACGACCTCGGCGAAGCCGCCCAGCCGGCCCTGGTCCTGCCCGTTGTAGTACACGCGAATGCCGGCGCCGTTGCCGGTGGTGACCTCGACAACCTGCTGCCCCTGGAACTCAAGCATTTCACCGGGGGAGATGCGCCCGCTGTATTCTTCTTCTCCATCGACGGTAACGCGCAGCCAGGCGCGCATTTCGCCAACAATGCGCAGATCGACGATGTTGGCGGGGCCTACGATGAAGTTCGGCGCAGTGGAAGTAGGTTCAGGCGTGAAAACGAACGTGCCTTCTTCGCCGGCGGTGGGAAGCGGAGTGAGTGTTGCGTTGGACACCGATGCGGTGGTGGCAGCCACGGGAGCGGCGGCTTGGTCTCCGCCTTCAGAGCCCTGGCGTAGGCCGGCCATCATGCGCCCCCCGCCCCAGACGAGTACCGCAACCACGCCCAGGCCGCCAAGCCCGGCTACGAGCAGATCGGCCGATAGCCAGCGTGGCCGGCTGGTATGCACTTGAACGGTGGGGGGTTGAGGTGGCGAAAGCGAGTCGGGCTTGGCTTTTGAGCGCCTATGGTTGTTCTGCAATTCGGCTGCAAAATCGTCCAGCACGGCAGTGGCGTTGAGACCCAGGAATTCGGCGTAGTTGTTGAGAAAGCCTCTGGCCTGCACGATGGAGGGCATCGCTTCGATATCGCCCTTCTCGAGCATCTCCAAGTAGTGCACTCGGATGCGCGTGATGCGCTCGACCTCATTGAGCGTGAGGCCAAGCCTTTCTCGCGCCTCTCGAAGTTTGTGTCCGATATCTTCCATGGTCACTCAGGAATCCGTGAGGCCACCGCTCTTGGTTGTGGGATGGGTGCAGGTGGTATCCGGATGAGCCCGGGGATCAGGCCTCTTCGTCCGCCTCGCCTGATTCGTCCTCTGCCTCAGGAGCTTTCTTCTTGGCTCGTCTTGCCTTGGCTTTGGCCTTGGCGGAGAGTTCTTCTTCCTCCGCGGGCTCCTCCTCGGCTGCGGCCTCGGCGGTAGAAGCTTCGGCAGCAGCGGCTTCAGCCTCGCCCGGTTCGTCCTCTGCCTCCAGAGCTTTCTTCTTGGCTCGTCTTGCCTTGGCTTTGGCCTTGGCGGAGAGCTTTTCTTCCTCCGCAGGCGCCTCCTCCTCGGCTGCGGCCTCGGCAGCAGCAGCTTCGGCAGCAGCGGCTTCGGCAGCGGCAGCTTCGGCGGCAGCAGCCTCTTCGGGAGAGAAGTCATAGGCCGATTTGGCAGGCTCGCCCTCGCGATGGATGAGAAGCGTTACTTCCGGTACCAGGTCGATGGTCAGGCGCACGGGAACTGTGTGCACGCCCAACAGCTTGATGGGCTGTGTCTCAATATTCCTGCGCTCGACCACCGCGCCGGCGTTTTCTTCGATGGAGGTGGCGATCATCTGGCTGGTTACCGAGCCGTAGAGCCGACCGGTCTCACCGGCCTTGACGGCGAACGTGAGCTCCAGGCCGGAGAGCCTCTCGGCGACCTCTCCCAGCTCCTCATTCAGGCGAACGCGCTCTTCAGTGGCGTTCTCGCGAATGCGCTCGGCCTGCTTGAGAACGCCCGGCCGGGCCATCATGGCCAAGCCTTGGGGAATCAGATAGTTGCGGGCGTAGCCGTCGGCGACCTTCTTGACGTCGCCTGCGTTTCCAAGTTTGTAGATGTCCTTGAGCAGCATTACTTTCATGGATCTTCAAGCCCTTTCCGCAAAGTTTGAGCGCCGCTGGCGGCGCTCGGGAGCGAAGGGTACAACGCCCCACGCCCGCGGATTGTACCAGATGGATTGATCCACGTGAAGTGCAAGACTACACAGACGAGGGCTAGCCCTCAGTTGGATCCCCCTTTAACCTTTGGATCTCTTCCTCGCGGAGGGCACGCCGGAGGATCTTGCCGATCATGCTTTTGGGAAGGTCGCTGCGGAACTCGACCTGGGAGGGCACTTTGTAAGGGGTGAGATGCTCTCTGAAGTAGGCCTCGAACTCTTCAGGGGTCGCAGCTTCACCATCCTTGAGCACGATGTATACCTTGATGCACTCTCCCTTGTAGGCATCAGGGACGCCGACGGTGATTCCTTCCATGACCTTGGGGTGCTGGTAGATCAACTCATCGATCTCACGCGGGAAGACGTTGAAGCCGCCGACGATGATCAATTCCTTCTTTCGATCGGTGATGTAGAAGTACCCATCCTCGTCCATGTAGCCGATATCGCCGGTGAATAGCCATCCGTTCCTTACGGTATTGGCAGTTTCTTGGGGATTCT
>DAOVIK010000209.1 GCA_030673735.1 Anaerolineae bacterium | reverse complement strand
TGGACAGTGAGCAATTCGCCGTACAAAGAAGCGGGGTCATGGACAGTCTGGCTGAGGCCAACCTCGGATGGCTCGATCTGGAGGCCTCCTTCAAGTACCAGCACATCTTCCGGGAGTGGAATGAGCTCGATCGAGCCACGATACAGCTCGATGTAGCCTGTTACCTGAACTTGATCTCCCAACTGAACATCGACGACGCCCATGCCACCCGGGACGTAGACCTGTATCCCCCCACTATCATCCTGAAGGTAAAACTTGGTTCCGCTCGAACCGGCATAGAAACCACCGGTGTACATGGTGGCGTTACCTACAACAGTGACCGTGTCACCCATCAAGGTGCGGGCGATGCTTACCGGGATGACGCCGCCTTCGACTCGCAAGTGATGCGGCGATCCGAAGGCGGGGAGAACCACATCCTCGGCCTCGACACGAAAGCTTGTGAATACCACCGTCACGTAGCGCCAAGGCGCAACCATGCCAATGGTTAGGGAGCGCTCAGCTCCAGCCTCGAGTTTCCCTATGGTCCATGTCCCAAGGGCACCTAGAATCTGAAAGCCATCGGGCTGCTGGCCGACCGTCAATCCTGTGGGGACAGGAAGGCGGACCACAGTTTCGTCGACAGTGAGGTCAGTCTGATTCCGCACGTGCAGCGTCAGGTCAAAGCTACTCCCGGGCTCCACAGAAAGAGGCGCCTGAAGCTCGATATGGACCGGGAGATCAGCCGCTGGTGTTAATGGACTGCCGCTGTTCTGAGGAGAGGGTTCTGTGGCCAGGATGAAATCGGTTGCGTTGTCATCATGATCCGAGCCGTTTCCCGCCTCCCCGCCCGGAGCTCGTTCCAGAGAGACTCCGTTGGATAGCGCTGTCGCCGATGTGCCCTCAGTGAAGGGCGCGTAGGATCCGCCCCAACCCAGCGCATCGGCCTGGTTGCCCGTGGGATCACGCAGTTCGAGGGCGCCGTTGCCGGTGTTCAGTGCCTGCGTAAAGACCACATCCGGCACGATCCCCAGATCCTGGCCATCTCGCCCCAGCAGCAAGTGGCCTTGCGGCGGAAGCAGCATGCTCTCAGACCACTCGAAAACAAGCAGGTCATCCTCGCTTGTCGCAAGTCGATACCATAACGACCAGCCTTCGAGGTCTAGCGGCTCCTCACCTGGGTTGTACAACTCGATGAGTTCGTGGTTGTTGTTGCCTTGCGCTCCTGCCATGACTTCGCTGATCAAAGCCGACCCTGGAATCACCTCGCCTGGCGTGGGCTCGGTAGCATCTGGCCCGGCCTTGCAGGAGCCGAGAAGGATTACCAACGCCAAGAGGATGATCGATCGCTTGTGGGTCATGCTATACCTCGGGCTGGGATAACGTTTGATCAGATACCGTGATAGTCCGAGCATCTTACACCAGAATCGGCCCATAGGCGATGCGGCTACTCCTGAGTGACGGTTGGAACGGTACGCTTTCTTGGGAGTCGAATTTCAAGAGATCATGCCCGCAACCTGCTGATGACCTGATGCCATGCCGATCAGTAGTCATTTCATCACGGCTCCAGTATACTGGGCGCACAACCGTGGAGGATTCCGGTGGCTAGCGTAACATACGAGTGTGTGACCAAGGAATTTGGCGATGTCGTCGCTATCAACGAGCTGGACATCTTCGTAGAAGACAAGGAATTCCTTGTTCTCGTCGGCCCTTCGGGCTGCGGAAAATCGACCGCACTGCGCTGCGTGGCCGGTCTGGAGGAGGTCACCGAGGGACGCATCTATATCGGTGACCGGTGTGTTAATGACATCGCGCCCAAGGATCGAGATATCGCCATGGTGTTTCAATCCTACGCGCTGTACCCACACATGTCCGTCTTGGACAACATGGCATTCGGACTCAAGTTGCGCAAAGTTGAGAAAGCTGAGATCAATCGGCGCGTAGGCGTTGCGGCAGAGATCCTGGGAATTGAGGATCTGCTCGATCGCAAGCCGCGCCAGCTGTCCGGCGGACAGCGGCAGCGTGTGGCCGTTGGGCGGGCGATCGTGCGCGAGCCGACAGTGTTTTTGCTTGACGAACCGCTTTCAAATCTCGACGCCAAACTGAGAGTGCAGACACGCGCGGAGCTAAGCAAGATTCATAAGCGCCTGCAAACCACCTTCATCTACGTCACCCACGACCAGGTAGAGGCGATGACGATGGCCGATCGCATTGCGGTTCTAAAAGATGGCATCTGTCAGCAGTTAGATACGCCACAGAATCTCTACGATCGTCCAGATAACATCTTCGTGGCAGGCTTCATAGGTTCGCCAGCGATGAACTTCTTCCCCGCTGCGATTGCGAAGCAAGATGGGCGCTTGCTCATCGATGCAAAATCCTTCCAAGTGGAGATTCCCACAGAGGCAAAGGATTTGTATGGGCATCGCGTGGGTGCGAGCATTACCTTCGGTATTCGCCCCGAAGATATTCACAATCCTGATTTCGCCCCGCCGGGGATCGCCCCCGCGCCAGTCGAGGCGAAGGTGGAAGTGACTGAGTTGATGGGAAATGAGATTTTCGCCTATTTAGCCTCCGGCGAACACAGCTTCGTGGCGAGGATCGATCCTCGCTCACGCTATAGCCTTGGCGAGGATGTGCAGGTGGCGTTCAACATGCGCAACATGCACGTGTTTGATAGAGACTCGGAGGATGCCATACGCTAGTCCTTGGCTTTATGGAATTGAATTGACCACACAGGATCCGTTCAGCAGAGCGGATCCGATCGTTTATGGCGTGTTTGATTTTCCCTATGAGGGAATCTCGAATAAACGAGATCGCCACTGACTTTCAGGAATGCTGTGCCGCATAAATCGTGAGAAGCAGATGCCGTTATGCCGATTCTGGGCCTGTGAACTCATGTTCGCCACTCACGGTCCCAGATGCAGAGACCAGTACAATTGTTCGGGGGCGACGATCCGGAGCGGTGTCTATTTCTAAATGTATGAAAAGGCTATAATCAGAGCGGAGAATAGACTTTGCGAATCGGCAGGATTAATCTCGCCCTGATTGCGATCCTACTCCCGGGCGTGCTCACGCTTGGGACGTTTGCGGTTTCTGCATCGCGAGCGGGAGAGATCGAGCCAGCTGCGCAGGTGATGCCCCCCTTCCCAACGCCCACGCCGCAAGCCAACGGTCAGGTGATCTACATTGTTCAGGAAGGCGATAGTTGGTGGCGCATCGCGGGCATTATCGGTATGGATGTCAATGAACTGGCGGCCCTGAATGGGCTAACAATCGATGACATGCTACGCGAAGGAATGGAACTGATACTGGGGCAATCCGGGCCTGCGCTGCCGACCGAGCCCAGCGGCGGTACACCCACGCCTACGGGGATCCCCGCCACACCCACGCCGGTCTTCGGAACCGGTGAGATCTGTGTGTTGGTGTTCTTGGATCAAAACGGAAACGCGCGCATCGATGAGGGTGAACTCCCGCTTGTGGGGGGGCAAGTAAGCGTGGTGGACCTGCTGGGAGTGGTCTTCGGCGAGCACACGACCGATGATGATCCCGAAGGCCATTGCTTCGAAGGGATCGAGAATGGCGACTATACCGTGAGCGCGGCGGTTCCGCCGGAGTACAACTCGACCACGGTCATGAACATCGCCATCACTCTTCAGCCCGGAGATATCAAGCATGTCGAATTTGGTGCCCAGCGCAGCGGCCAATCAGGAACCAGCCCCGTGGAAGGGGGCGGAAGATCGACACTGCTGGGTACGGTTGGATTGATCATACTGCTCGCTGCTGGTTTATTGGGATACTATGCTTGGCGTTTGAATCGTCAAACACCTGCCTCCATGCGCTGAAGCACCTTACTGGTGACCAGCGCACAAAATTAATCCGCAAGACCCGAGGCAATCACGACAGGGGAAGAGCATGTGCGGTAATCGTGATGAAGCTCGAGCATTCTTCTTGTCTGCGGATGGGGAATCGCTCCCTGATACAGTGGTGTGCTCCGGTTTGGCAAATCCGGAGCTAGGCGGAAGAGCGTGCCTCTTCTCCGATGGA
>DAOVIK010000182.1 GCA_030673735.1 Anaerolineae bacterium | reverse complement strand
GTCTTCTACGCTCCATAATCGATCCAGGATCCGCGCGAGCTGTTTCCCCGGCTCGCGCGGATCTCTGTAGACCCTCACTCGCGTTCTGCCCCAAATCCCCTGCGGGGCGCTTCTCCTAGAGCAATGCTGCAAAACAACCTGCCTGGACGTTTGGGGGCAGGTTCAGGAGATGGACATCATGAGGAGGAACGTGATGTTGGAAATTCGGCGTCGAACCTATGGTTTCGTGCTGATACTGGTGATGGGCATTGTTTTGCTCATGGGATGCGACATCATTGACAACATCCTCGAGGCCTTGAGTGATATGTGCTCGGAGGCTGAGTATCTGGTCACAAAGACGGCGGACACCAACGATGGCGAGTGCGGACCAGATGATTGCTCGCTGCGCGAGGCGATCATGTTGACGAATGTGTGCCCTGGCCATCAGATCATTCGCGTTCCCGCCGGGACCTATGTTCTCGACCGGGTGGGGGTAGGCGAGGACGTCGCAAATACCGGAGATCTAGATATCTTGGACGATTTGACCATCCTGGGCGATGGGTTTCCTACGATCGACGGCAATGCGACCGATCGGGTCTTTGAGATCTTCCAACCCGCGGTGGTTTCTATTGAGAATCTGGTCATCCAGAATGGCCTGGAGCAGTCGGGCGCCGGGATCGAGAACCATGGCGAACTCGCGATCTCCAACTGCCTCATCCAGGGAAATCATACGGTTGTGCCGCCTGGTGGATCGGGCACGACTACCGGCGGAGGAATCTTCAGCGGGCAAAGTGCCAGTATGACGATACTCGACAGCCAAATCGAAAACAACACAGCTGCGTATGGCGGTGGGATTGCGAATTTCGTGTCCGACTTGACAGTGACAAACACGCGCATTGCCGAAAACGTGTCCTCCCACTTCGGAGGTGGCCTTTGGAATCAAATCGCTGCGAGCGCGACTCTGAACGATGTCTCGATAGAGGGCAATTCGGCTGCCGTTGACGGTGGCGGGATCTACAATGTTGGAACCCTGGAGGTCAACGGTGGCAATCTGACGCTGAATAGTGCTCCCCGGGGTGGGGGATTGTTCAATAGCGGCGACACTTCCAGCTCGGGAGGAACCACGCTTGGCCCGGGCGAGGCGACTCTGAGCTCTATCAGCATCGACAATAACACATCCGCAGTAGCCGGCGCCGGCGTGTACAACGGCGGCGGCTTTGAACTCCACCGGGCAGAATTTGGCGCCAATGGCCTGCCCGCGCAGGGCGGCGGCATGTTCAACGCCGTGGATGCTGAAGCTTATCTTTACGACGCCTGGTTCACCAACAACACTGCAGAACTGGGCGGCGGAGTCTACAACCAGGGATTGATCCACTTCTACCGCAGCAGCTTCACGGTCAACTCGGCCGTGTTGGGTTTTGGCGGCGCGATCTACAACGTCGGAGCGTTTCCAGGAGTTCTCCTACAGAACGTGACCGTGAGCGGCAACATGGCCAATCCACCCACTCCGGGAGGTGCCGGAATTTATAACCACGGCGGGGACTTGGATATCAGTTTCTCCACTATCGCCTACAACAGCCCGGACGGAATTCTCAATGACGGCGGTGGCCACCTCGTGATCAAGAGCTCCATTGTGGCGCATCACGCGGTGAACTGCGGCGGGGTTGGCAATCCTTCAGCTGGATACAACATCGATGATGGCAACACCTGCGGCTTCATCGAGCCTACGGACTTGGTTTCTACGAGTCCTCTGCTGGCCTGGTTGGCCATGAACGGAGGAACAAACCTGAGCCATGCTCCCGTGCCGGGAAGCCCGGCGATTGATACGGGCGATCCGGATATGTGCATCGCTGACGATCAGCGCGCTGTGGCAAGACCGCAGGGTGTCCGGTGTGACAGGGGATCGATCGAGCTGACCGAAGATCCGCTGCCTGGATCAGAAGATGCAATTTCGATGGAGTTCTATGACGATGGGCACGAGTTGATTTTCGGGCAATGCACAACATTGCACTGGATCGTGGAGAACGCCACCAGCATCAGCCTGAATGGGGACTCAGTTGAACCGCAGGGCCTGGAGTATATTTGCCCACAATCCACAACCACTTACATTTTGCATGCGCAGAACGCTGAGGAGCAGAAGCTGGAGGCGATCACTATCGAGGTGTATCTCATCCAGCCCCCGGCTTCGCCCGCACAATTATCGATTTTCCGCCGCGCATGCAACCCGTCAACCTATGTGATGGAACTCGAGTGGATCGACATGGCGCACAACGAGACCGGCTACCGTGTCTACCGCAACGGTGAGTTGATCGCCACTTTGGGCGCCAACGAGGAGTGCTACACGGACAATCCGCCCCGCGGGATGACTCATACATACGGCGTGGAGGCGTACAATGGTGCCGGCGCTTCCTCGCGCCCGACCGTGCGGGAGGCGGGTTGCTACGAGTAGCTGCAGGCGAGCTAGCATTAGGTGAGAGATGTAGTGGCCCAGCTATCGATAGGAATGGACATATGGCAATTCGGGACGCCGCAGTCGATTCTAGACTGCGGCGTCTTACCTGCAGAGGATGAGCTCGTGAATTGACACCACGGCGAACGACACAAGATTAGCGATGCCACAACTCCACAATCTTGGTAAACTGATAGGTATCACTGAGATTGCCCTATCACGAGGGATTGAATACGCCGGAGGAGATTAATGACTCTAAAGATCGGCCATGAAGCCCCGGACTTCACGCTTCCCAGCCACTTGGAGAAGGACGTGAAGCTGAGCGACCTGCGAGGCAGCAATGTAGTCATCGCCTTCTTCCCGTTGGCTTGGACACCTATTTGCACCGCCCAGATCCCGTCCTATGAGGCCGAGTTGGCCAAGTTCGCGGGATTGAATGCTCAGGTTCTGGGCATCAGCGTAGATCACGTACCCTGCTTGATCGCGTGGGCGGAGAGCCTTGGAAAGATCAGCTATCCTCTTCTGAGCGATTTCTGGCCCCATGGGCAGGTGGCTGAAAAGTATGGTGTGCTGCGCGAGGAGGGTCATTCCGAGCGAGCGCTGTTCATCCTGGACAAGGATGGCATCATCCGCTACATCGACATCCACGACATCGACGACCAGCCGGACAACGAGGTGCTCTTCACCGAGCTGCGGCGCATCGATCCGGGAGCCGCGGCGAGTGAACCGGCGGCTCCGAAGGCCGTCGAGTTGCCGAAAGGCGGCATCGTGATGTACTGCACCAAGTGGTGCATGGACTGCAAGCGAGCCAGGGATTGGCTGCAAGCGCGCGGATTGAAATTCACTGAAGTGGATGTCTACGGTGTTCCCGGCGCGTTGCGTCAGGTGCGGGAGTGGGCCGGTGGAAAACTGGTCACGCCGACCTTTGATATCGATGGAGATATCGTGCTGGATTTTGATGTGGGTGAGTTGGAGCGACGATTCGGCAAGTAGCTGGTTGCTCGACAAGGAGCAGACGCAGCCGCTGAATGGAAGAACGAAAGGAGCTGGCCATCAGGACCAGCTCCTTTGAGTTGGGTACTGTTGCGCTTTACGGGAGCGGAAGCGATGCGGCTCTGTCGACGCCCATACCGAGTTCGTCGCAAAACCACATGTTGCCGTCGGTGCATGCGACCATCCAGAGCCACTCCTCTTCGACGAGATCGCAAGGGATGTTTAGCGTGATGATGTTGCCATCGATGCTTCCACTGTAACGCGTGTCCTCGCCCGGAACCCATTGCCCGGCATCACCGACGTAGGCGTAGAACGTTTGCAGCGGCTGGCCAGGCATGACCGTGAAGTTGAAGCTCCACTGGGCGGCGGAATTGAAGCACCAGTTGAAATCCACGAGCACCATGCTCTCGGGATCGAGGAGTTCAACCCCTCCTATGAACATTGTCTCGAAGGATTCCACCCGGCCGAATTCGATTTGGAAGACGTAGTAGCATTCGCCATCGCGCATCACGCGTTCAGCCTGCGCGCTGGTGATATCCATGACCGGTTGCAGTGATTGCCCGGTTGCCGGCTCGCATATCTGACAGTTGAGCGCATCATCCGTCTCATCTTCGTATATTGCCGGCGCCGGTGTTGCCGTTGCGGTTGGAGCTGGGATCGGCGTTGGCGTCTTGGTTGGTGCCTCGGGCTGATCCAATTCACGAGTAGGTGTGGTTTCTCCCCCTCCGCATGCGCTCAAGGCCAGTACTAGGAGCATCATAACGACAAGAGGCAGAAAAGCCGAGCGGCGATGATCCGATTCAGACCGGCTTGATCTTGGCATGATCTTCTCTCCTTTCCGATTACTCTTCGATACACTGGTGGACCTGTGGCGGATAAGCAAGCATACTCTATGCGACTCATGCAATTCTTGGCACTACGTGGAACCGCCCCCAGGCATCGGGGAAGGCCAGGGAACAGAGCCCGGCTTCACATAGCCACGGACCATTGCGGACCTCAGATTTAACTTCGCAGGCGGGGAGCCCTCGGGACGGCGGTGCGCCGCGGGCAGCTCGAGTGTCAAGGGACTATCCTGAAAACAGC
>DAOVIK010000299.1 GCA_030673735.1 Anaerolineae bacterium | reverse complement strand
CGAGCTTCCGCTCCGCAGTGGGCAGTTCGATTACGTCTACAGTCTGGGAGTGTTGCAGTATACTCCGGACGTTAAGCAAGCTTTCATGGCATTGCCAGAACAGATGGCGGCGGGAGGGCGGCTGGTCGTCGATCTCTACATGCACAATCTGGGCAGCCTGCTGCATCCGAAGACATGGCTGCGACCGTTCACCAGGCGCATAAGACAGGATAGGCTATTTGCTATCGTGGAGCGTTGGGTACCCAGGCTGCTATCGATCAGCCGTGCAATTGGGCGCATCCCGCTCGTTGGCCGTTATCTGAAGAGGCTCATCCCTGTTGCAAACTACGACGGCCACTACCCTTTGTCCGAAGATCAGCTGCATGAATGGGCCGTTCTCGATACGTTCGATTGGCTTTCTCCGCGCTACGACCAGCCCCAGACTGCGGCAACTTTGCGCGCATGGCTGACTGAAGCTGACCTGCAAGACATAGAAGTGTTCAAGGCCGATCACCTAACCGGGCGCGGTCGAAGATCGCCTGGGAGCGGAGCGGGATGATATGCGTGTAGGCATCGACGCTTCGAACCTACGCCAAGGCGGCGGAGTGACGCACCTGGTGGAGCTACTGCGTGAAGCCTGGCCATATACACACGGGATCGAAGAGGTAGTGGTCTACGCAGGCGGCGAAACCCTGGACAAGATTTCTCCCAGGCCGTGGCTGCGAAAGGCGTATGACAGTATGCTGGATCAGCCATTGCCGGTTCGCACGTACTGGCAATACGTCAGACTCCCACAACTGGCACGGCAGGACTGCGACGTCTTGTTTGCCCCCGGAGGGAGAGTGAGTGGCTCCTTCAAGCCCGTCGTGACGATGTCGCGCAACTTGCTGCCGTTCGAATCGGCCGAAAGACGCCGCTATGGTGTCTCGTGGATGCACCTGAAGCTGCTGTTGCTGCGTGGAATTCAAACGAGGAGCTTTCGAATCGCGGATGGCGTGATTTTCCTCAACCAGTTCGCACGTTCGGTGGTAATGGATCACGCGAAGAAGCTTAGGGGTCAATCGACCATCATCCCTCATGGAATAGGCAAGCAGTTTCAACGTGAACCGATAGCCCAGAGGCCCTTGAGCGCCTATTCCAAGGAAAAGCCAATTCATTTGCTTTATGTCTCGATCGTGGACCTCTACAAGCACCAGTGGAATGTTGTTGAGGCGGTATCTCTGCTGAGACGTCAGGGCATGCCAATTCAACTTAACCTGGTTGGGCCGGCCTATCCGCCAGCGATGAGGTACCTCCTGGAGACGATGGCGCGGTTGCGCTTATCTGGAAAAGTCATTCGCTACCATGGATCTGTACCATACTCATTGCTGCCGGAGTTCTACCATCAAGCTGATATCGCAGTATTTGCCTCGAGCTGCGAGAATATGCCCAACATCCTGCTGGAGGCGATGGCGGCAGGTCTGCCGATTGCCTGCTCGTCACGTGGGCCAATGCCATCTGTATTGGGAGACGCAGGAACCTACTTCGATCCGGAGCAGCCGAGGGAAATCGCGGATGCGCTAGCGCTGCTGATAGGGAACAGGAAAATGCGTGAAACCTATGCCCATGACGCATATCAACGTTCCCAAGTATATTCTTGGGAGCGTTGCGCCGAAGATACCTTCGCCTTCATTGCCGAGATCGCACGAGCCCATGCTCCTTGATTTGGATCTGCTTCATATGAGCTTCTGAGCAGGCTCCCTACCGATTGGAAGAGGGATCATGAAAGCACTGGTCACAGGCGGAGCCGGTTTCATAGGCTCCAATGTCGTCAAGTTGTTGCTGAATGAAGGCCATGAGGTGATGGTCTTGGATGATCTGTCGTCCGGATATCGCCAGAATCTCGATTCACTCCCACAAGCTGCGTTTGTGGAAGGCGACATCCGGGATCATGAGCTTGTATCCGAGATTATGCAGAAGGTGGAAGTGGTCTTTCATCTGGCGGCTTCGGTGGGCAACCGGCGCTCCATCGATAATCCCATTCAGGATTCGCAGGTCAACGTCATCGGCACGCTGAACGTGCTGGACGCGGCGCGCAATGCCGGCGTGCGGAAGATCGTGTATTCGTCTTCGGCGGGCATCTTCGGTGAACTCAAGCATTTGCCCATCGCCGAAGACCATCCTACCGAGCCCGACACGCCCTACGGGGTCAGCAAACTGGCGGCAGAGAAGCTATGCCTGGTTTATGCCCATCTGTACCCGCTGGAGGCCATCAGCTTGCGCTACTTCAACGTATACGGCGTGAACCAGCGCTACGACGCCTACGGAAATGTGATGCCGATCTTTGCGCGCTGGCTGCTGAACGGCGAACCACTGGTGATCTACGATGATGGCGAGCAGACACGTGATTTCGTGAACGTGCAGGATGTTGCTTGGGCCAACCTTCTGGCAGCGAAGGCTGAAGGAGTATCTGGCGCATTCAACATCGCAAGTGGAACGGCAATTACCATCAACCATCTGGCTGAATTAATGCGGAGCCTTGGCAAGAACGACGTGGGCGTTGAATACCAGCCGCCGCGCAAGGGCGACGTGCGTGACAGCCTGGCGGACATTTCATTGGCGGAAGGCACGCTCGGATTCCGGCCAAGGGTTGATATCGAATCCGGCCTGACGGAATACGTCGCTTGGGCGGCGGAGGAGATGGTGTAGCCGTGCAATATTGCAGGGTGTATGGCATTTCATTCGGGTGGATTGTGACATGACCAGGATTCTGATCCTGAGCCTGGTGTTTCCTCCGGATCAAGTCTCGACGGCCCAGATCATGGGGGATATCGCCAGCGACTTGAAGGAGCATGGGCATCACGTGACGGTGATCACGACCATCCCCCATTACAACCCGCCAGAAGGCGAGCAAGCCCCAGGTCTCCAGAAGCACT
>DAOVIK010000248.1 GCA_030673735.1 Anaerolineae bacterium | reverse complement strand
GTCAATCAGGAGAGGATAGGCATAAAGCCCTGCGCTCAAGATCCCCCCAGTGATTTCAGCGCGATGCGCAGGCGTTCTTCAAGCTCATCAGGTGCGTCGGAGGGAACCGATTGTACTGCCGCCTGCGCCTCTACCAGGCTGTAACCCAAGGCGGTCAGCGCTCCGAGCACATCCGTATCGACGGCGCTGGGAGGCTCGGCAAGCACGAACGGCACATCGAGGCGGTCCTTGAGCTCGATGATGATCTTCTCGGCGGTCTTGCGCCCGATACCGGGCACCTGGACGAGCACGTCGGGCTGGTTGCCCGCGATGGCGCTCTGCAGCAGCTCCATCGACAGATGAGAGATCACCGCAAGCGCCAGGCGGGGCCCCACACCGCCCACGCCCAGGAGCATGGTGAAGATCTCACGCTCCTCCGGATCACCGAATCCGTACAATGCCAGCATGTCCGCCCGCACGACCAGGTACGTGTGCAGGAACACCGGCCGCCCAACCTGGGGAGCCTTCTGGAGTACTGAATCGGGCACGCTGACGCGCAGACCCACGCCGCCGACCTCGACGACGATCTCACCATCGGTCATGGATTGCAGGATGCCTTGCAACGAGGTAATCAAGCCATATCCTCCATGCGCCGGCGCGTGATGCTCGAATGTAAATGGCAGATGGCCACTGCCAGGGCATCGGCGGCATCATCCGGTTGGGGAAGCTCGTCCATGCCCAGCAAGCTGCGCACCATCTCCTGCACCTGCACCTTCTCCGCGGCCCCATAGCCGGTCACGGACTGCTTGACCACGCGCGGATTGTACTCGTCCACCGGAACATTCGCCTGCGCGAAAGCCAGCAGACTGACGCCGCGCGCCTGGCCAACGGTGATCGCGGTTGACACGTTGCGCTGGAAAAACAGCTTCTCCACCGCCCCGCTGTCGGGTTGGTGGAGTGAAAGTAGATCGCAAAGCTCCTTGTGCAGATCGCGCAATCGCTCGGCCATGGGCTGGTCGGAGGGTGTCGAAATCACCCCGTAGGCTACCAATTCCAAGCCCCCATCCCCGCCCTGGCGTATCACGCCATAGCCTGTGCTAGCGGTTCCAGGGTCGATCCCAATGACCAGCATATGCCTCGAGTGGGTTTGGGAGTTCAGGCGGCTGCCAACTGAGTGACGGCCTCATCGCTCACGTGCAGATTGCTGAATACCTGTTGAACGTCGTCCAGATCCTCCACGGCCTCGATCACACGCATCACTTGCAGCGTCTGATCGACTGGTAGCTCGATCGTGTTGTTTGGGAGCATGCGAAGCGCCGATTCGATAGGCTCATAGCCGGCTTCCCCCAAGCAATCGCTGATGCGCTTGTAAGCCTACACGGGACCGATGATCTCGACATCTTCTTCGATGATGACATCATCTGCGCCGGCTTCGACTGCGCAATCGAAGATCTTATCCTGGTCCAGTCCTTCCGATTCAACTGCAAAATAGGCCGCCCGGCGGAATTGCCAGGAGACCGCGCCTGCTTCGGCCAGATTGCCCCCCATCTTGTCGAGAATATGGCGCAGGTCGGCAACGGTTCGATTGCGATTGTCGGTGATCACCTCGATGAGCAGACCCACTCCATGCGGCGCGTAGCCCTCGTACATCGCCTGTACAAGGTCGAAGCCCTCTTTGTCTTCGCCCGTACCGCGCCGTATGGATCGTTCGATGTTGTCCTTGGGCATGTTGGCGGACTTCGCCCTGTCTATCGCCAGCCGCAGGGAAAAGTTCACGTCGGGATCGCCGCCGCCTTCGCGTGTGGCGATTGTAATCTCACGCGCTAAGCGGGTGAAGATCGCCCCGCGCTTGGCATCAACCGCGGCCTTCTTGCGCTTGATGGTCGACCATTTCGAGTGTCCGGACATACATCACTCTTCCGTGTCAGTTGATCCCTGGCGTTTTGCTGACCCGCATTTGGGATCTTGATCGATTATACCATCGCGGGTTTTTCGCACCACTCCGCCCCCGTGCGCGAACGTCAAGCTCCGGCCAGCAATTCCCTCAGCGTACGCACCGCTGCCAGGCTCTGGCCTCGGGGATGGTTGTTGGCATAGACAAACGTCTTTTGCGCCTGCGAATCGAGCTTGCGCAGCTTCTCGATCCACTCCCGCAGCTCTTCTTCAGTGTAGCTGTAGTCGTACCGCTCCCAGGCATGCTTATGATTCCACCAGCGGGCCGCATTGCGCCCGTGGAGGCGCACGTATGCCAGCGAGCCTGTGAGGCGCGCTATGGGAGGCATCAGGCCTCGCAGCTGTGGCTCATCGACACTGCAAAATCCCAGCCCGAGTTCTTCTAACAGATCGAAGGTCTCATCGTTGACCCAATCACAATCACGGAATTCAACCACCACTGGAAGATCCGCCAGACCCTCACGCAGGCCCAACAGGTATTCACGCGTGGCCGGATTGGGATGGAAGGAGTGCGGAAACTGCGCCAGCACACAGGCCAGCTTGCCGGACTCGATCAACGGGGACAGCGCTGCTATGTAGGCCGGATAGTCCGGGTCCTTCCGCTCGTGGGTCAAACTGCGGTGCGCCTTGACCGAAAACAGAAAATCATCCGGCGTCCGCTCCACCCAACTTGCCACCGTGCGCAGCGGAGGAACCCGGTAGTACGTCACGTTGAGCTCGATGGTATCGACTTGCTCGGCAATGAAGGGCAGCCATTGGATGCGCGGCAGCTCCTTGGGATAGACCGGCCCAATCCAATCATCGTAGTAGAAGCCTGAGGTGCCCAGATAGATCATGGCAGCAGCACTCCCGCGCCGTCAATGCGGCTCTGCTTGAGATCGAGCAGCGCCTGGTTGGCCTGCTCGAGAGGATACGCCTGCGTGGTGGTCCTTACCGGGATCTCGTCTGCCAAGCGCAGGAACTCCACCCCATCCTGGTATGTGGCATTGGCTACGCTGCGCAACGTGCGCTCCCCGTATATCAGGCGATAGGGCATCTCGGGAAGGGGCGTCATGTGAATGGCGTTGAGCGCCAGCGTGCCGCCCGGGCGAAGCTTCTCAAGGATGATTGGAACCAGCGGCCCGGAAGGCGCAAACAGGATGGCCCTGTCGAGCGCCGTGGGAGCTTTATCTTCGGCTCCGCCGACCCACGCCGCGCCCAGATCGCGAGCAAGCTTGCGATGGCCCTCGGAGCGGGTGAAGACGTAGACCGTGCATTCCCAATGCCGCGCAACCTGGATGGCGATGTGCGCGCTGGCGCCGAAGCCCACCAAGCCCAGAGTCTCGCCAGGCTGCAGGTCAGCCTTGCGCAGGGCGCGATACCCGATGATCCCGGCGCAGAGCAGCGGCGCGGCCTCGATATCCGAGAAACCCACCGGCACC
>DAOVIK010000203.1 GCA_030673735.1 Anaerolineae bacterium | reverse complement strand
TGAACACTGGCCCGCCAATCGCGCGCGTCCGGTGCGCAGCAGGTGAAACCTCATTATCTCTATAGACCGTGCGTGGCATGCCAGCGGAAATGAGGATCTCATCCATCGGCGCTTTTGCACGTCGAGCGCTGAAAATGTGGGCTAGCGCATGTCCAAAGTCTGCAATCAGCAGCAGGATCATCGCCACAAAGCCGACAAGAAGACCTGTCCAGAATCCGCGACCTGGGTGCTGATATAGCCCAATCCAGGTTGCTGCGACCCAAAGGACAGCAAGGTTGACCAAGACTACGGGCTTTACCTGGACTGGTGTGCCGAAAATCGTCAACGTAACCATGCTCATTCCAAAAAGACTGCTCTAATCGGTAAGATTCTTCTCGGATTCGAGGAACTCCTGCAGCCAGCCAGGCACCCTGTCGGCATACTCGGCTTTGTAGGATTCCTCTTCGCCTGCCAAGACTCGGCGCCATGTCAGCGCGCGACAGACCATGCCCACTCGATATGCCAGCTTGAAGGCAGCAATCAGATTATCTTGCGACTCATAGGACGCCCAGGGTTCCAAGTAGATATCGCGCAAGTATTCAAGCTCGGGAGAATCCTCCGCCAGCTCTAGCCGCCATGCAACAACTCGAGAAGTCACCAGCATTGTGCAGAACGGATGCGCCATGCTGCTCTCACCCCAATCGGAGAAGGTGTATTGGCTGTTGCGGACGTAGATATTGGCGTCGTGGAAATCCTCATGGTGCAGAGTCTCGGGAATGTTATAGTTGGCTAACTGTTGGCACATTCCACGGAGTATGGGCGTGAGTTCGTGCAGGCGCCGGTGCTCCTCAGTGGTGAGCCCATCAGGATGCCCGAGTAGCAAAGCGTCGGTGTCGGATAGTAGAGCTTCATACTTGTCTGGCAGCTGCGAAAGGCGACGATCAAGCACGCCGAGATTGAACAACTCGTCGACGCGACTGGCCAGGTCGATCTGCACCTCGGCATAGAGCGGAAGCACTCTATGCCAATGGTGAAGATCACCAGTGGATTTGATAAGGCTGCGCAGAGTTGCGCCGAGGTCTGGTGTTAGCATCCAGCCGTGTTGTAGATCGACTGCCAGAACAGGCGGCATGCAGTCGGGGCGCCATCTTCGGAGTGATTCGGTTAGCGCTGGCTCGTGCGCAAGGGCTGGACCGGCCGCCTTGAAGTAAATATCACCCTCTGTGGAAGGCACGCGCAGAACCGTCGACCAGGGCTGCACATCTGGCTGCTCGATCGCCCCGGTTACAGCGATACCTTGATGTTCTAGCTCTGCGCGGATCCAGGCACTGGCTTGCTCCAGCCAATCCGGTTGAATCCCTGGTTTTAATTCCGCTTGGTCCGGCATCTTTAACCTCATCCAATCAGTGTTGAAAGCTAATGGCTAGGATACTGCAATAGATCCGGCTGGTGATGTCCTGGTCATATTGACCTACCAAGCTTAAGACTCAATAAGTGCATGAGATCCAGGAAGTACTTGCCCCCATATAAGAACCCTGGGCGCGCTAGCGGGGAAGGCCGGAAAGGCAACTGGTTACCACGGGTGCCGTTTACGATCCTTGAAGAATCCTCCGGTCGGACCACTCGCTGGCAATGTGGCCAGCCATAGGATCGTTTCCGCTCCCTTTGCTACGTCTCGCGGCGCTGATGGCCCTCCCATCCGTGTCCTCACCCAGCCTGGAGCAACAGCATTGATCTTGATGTTGTGCTCCTTCACTTTGCTAGCCATCACACGTGTGAGCGCATTCAGGGCCGCCTTCGAGGTGCGGTACGCCGGCCACGCACCAGCCGCTGTGCCCATTGCTTTCAAAGAGCCGGCGGAAGATGAGACATTCACGACTCTGCCATAGTTGTTCTTGATCATCAGTGGAATGAAAGCGCGAGCTACGCGTAGCACGCCATATAAGTTCACATCAAACGTTTCTTCGAAAACCATCTGCTCAACCTCGAAGACTCCCTTATCCCCATCGAGGCTTACTCCAGCGTTGTTCACCAGGACATCCAGCCGACCGTATTCCTTTTCCACGAAGGTGGAGATCCGCGAGACCTGATCCCTATTCGTGACATCCAGCAAGTGATAGGCCACCTCCAAGCCTGCTTGCGCAAGCTCTGCCGCTGCTTCTTCCCCCAAAGCCTTGTCCCGACTCGTGAGGATAACAGAGAATCCCTTATGCCCCAGCTGGCGGCAAGTCTCAAAGCCAATGCCGCGGTTTCCCCCAGTAACCAATGCAATCTTCTGCATGTTCTTTCAGAACTCCAATCCACGCACCCGCTCGGAAGCCCAGGCGAGTGCTCGCCTTTCTGAACTAATCCTTGGCCTATATCATCCTGTTGATCGCAGCTCCCGCCAATTCCGTATTGTCTCGGTGTGCTTTGGGTAGTGGCCGTACGTATCTAACCGTAAGCGACGACGAAAGCGCGTTTCCCGGGCGATTTCTTCCTCTGGAACAGTATCGATGAAGTCGAGGAACCGGATGTGAGTCTCGTCCCGTTGTCGAAGCACCACTGATAGCGACAGTTTCCTTTTCTGCTCCATCATCTGTGCGTTAAAGGCATCGATGCCGCCGTATGTGACGGAGTACTTCGGCGGTTTCCCGCCCGCGAGGATGAGTGGCAGATGCTTCAACGCTTCCTCTTCCCACCAGGTCACGTGTGCGATGGTATCTTTGACGGACCATTCTCCAGTAACCCCGGACTCCAGCAGTTCGGAATCTGAAAGCCCAGCATATGAAGTCCTGAGGGCCTCCCACGCTCTGTCAATTCGTTTCAGTAGTTGCGGTCTATCCACGAATGCGTCCAGCTCCAGGAAACCGCCAGAGCCGCAGGGGCTCCAACGTGAAATAGGTATTTCGGCAAATTCGAGATGTTGGGAAGCCGTCTATGGCCAGTAATCGTTGGATTATCCAGATAGTCAACTTGTGAAGAGCGGTCCCAACCAGAGAACTGCCAGGATTACGATGTTGATGATGACGCCTGCATATGCTACGCCCCAATCGAGGGCAGTCAAAATTAGCGAGAACAGTGTCACTCCTATCAACACAGGTTGCCACCAGGTCCAACCACTGAGCAGAGCAACTGCGGCTACTATGAAGCCAATGGCAGCCACGGCCCATAATGCACCATAAACGGTGGTTCCTCTTGGTCCCAGTTCCCAGCGTCCACCGAGCACGGTTGTCTTGTAGGGCAATTGGTCGATTACGGCTAGTTTCATGTATGCAGCAGTACCCATCAAGTGGATAAGACCATGAAGGATGAGGAGTACTGAGGCGATGATCATTGGGATGCTCATATTCCGCTCCTTAAGGTTGCAGCGGGCTTCAGTTTGACAGGCTGTAAAGATTGCCCATCCCACGGATGCGATCCGTGCGGAAGCTTCACTTATGCTTGGGCCAAAAGCTTTGTACTGGCGACAGGCTGCCTTTCCCGGCAGAGAGAATCGTGGGATTTCAACAAATGGCCCGGCTACCTCCCAGCAAATCAACTCAGACCGAAGATCATCGGGCTGAAATATGGCACAAGCCATACCGTCCACACAAAGACACTGAATCTATGGAAATTGGATATCCATCGCTCATCTTTCCTCAGCAATACGATGGTTGCCCAAACTGCATGAACGAGCATCAGAAGAATGGCCAATAGCCCCGTCAATCCGTGCAAATCAGCTGTCAGCCCACCTGCCATTTCGAGCATCAGTCCTGTGCCCCACGTATCGCAAACCAATCCAAGCCAGAAGAAGGCAAGATGCCACGCCTTCAACTCTCCTGCAAATCGCTCGCTCCATACGCCAATCGAATAGAAGACGAGGGCCAAAGTGATGATGATTGTTGCGATTCCTGTCATTGCTACGCTCCAATACCAGTAGGCCCGTCAAATACAGGTAAATACGGAGCTACTCCATTTTCTCGATGCTGCTGATCCAGAAGGTTCTACCCAAGGACGTCGCATCACCTGACCTGAGTTCACCTGTCACGACGATCCAGTCGCCTTTCTCGATTCCTTCGTCCCAGAAAGAGTAGGCATTAACATCGATACCCGATTTCGGGTGTAGATTTATCCAGCCACCTCTGGAGGAGAAACTTTCATCTACTGTGTATTCTATACATTTTTTCTGTTCATTTTTGATCTCG
>DAOVIK010000214.1 GCA_030673735.1 Anaerolineae bacterium | reverse complement strand
TTCCACCTTGAGCGTAAGTAACCGATTCTCAGGGCTCTCACCCAGGAATGCGACCATGGCTACGAGGTTTCCGTTGAGCGCCGATATGGCTCCCGTGAGCTTTGCCAGTTCCCCGGGAACATGTCGCACGAGAGCGGTGATGCGGACGCCCGCCTCACGTGCACCGAGCAATTCAAGGAATACCTTGAAGAGATCGGTTTCTGTGATGATGCCCACAAGATCATCGCCGCGCATCACCGGAAGACCTCCGATCTTGTGATCAGCCATGATGCGAGCAGCCTCTTCAATAGGGGTATCCGCAACCACAGACACCACATCACGCGTCATGACATCGCTCACCGTTATGCGTGATAGTAAGTAGTTCATCTCCCAGATACTCAGTGTGGTCGCATCAGAAGGCTCAGCGTGCAGAATATCCATCTCGGAGATGATCCCGATCATTCGGCCGCGATCGTTCACAACAGGCAGACGGCGGATGTTATCTTTGCGCATCAAGTTGAGGGCGTCGTGGATTGGAACATCGGGCTTGATGGTGAGAACAGGATGGGTCATGCGCTTCTCTACGAACATGGCATTCCTCCCTCGGCAGGTGTGTATATTGTATCCGGTGTTCAAAGCACTCGGCTGAGATCCGGGCTCGGAGTGATGGCATGCAGAAGCGGCATGGTATAATCACGCCCGATTATCGTCAACCGAGATTCCGCACATTGCGGGGTTTTGGAGTAGTAACTGGGCAGGAACGAGCTGCCCTTTCATCGTAGCTATCACCTTTCCTTCATGATCGTTTGCGGTCCGCATTCTGCCGGTTGGAAACGCAGCCGTTGGCGCGGTGATTGGGAGGAGGGAGTACTTGAGTTCGTTTGTCGCCATCGAATTGCCAGAGGCATTGCGTCATTCGCTGGTTGAAATTATCAAGACGCTCTCGTCAGAGATCGAGCCACATACCATTCGTTGGGTTCGTCCCGAAGGCATTCATCTCACGCTCAAGTTCTTGGGAGACGTGGATCCACCAAAGATGGAGAAGGTGCACCATGTCGTCCAAGATGTTGTTCCCCAATTCTCTGTGTTTACATTCTCAGCAGGTGGGCTGGGATGCTTCCCGAACCTCAGACGGCCCCGGGTCATCTGGGTAGGCATCCATGAGCAATCGGGGGAGTTAAAGGCGCTGCAAGCAGGGTTGGAGCAGGGTTTTTCGGCACAAGGCTTCCAGCGAGAGAAGCGAGTGTTTCATCCACATCTTACTGTAGGACGAATGCGCCGGAGCGCGCGCCAAGCTGATCACCGTGCTGTTGGTGAAGCGCTAGGTCAGATGGAGGATTTCTCCTTGGGTGAGTTTCGCGTGAAAGAGGTTTGCCTTTTCCGCAGCGATCTGAGACCCACGGGAGCGGTATACACTAAGCTGCTGGCTGCATCGCTGGAGGAAGAAGCATGAAGGATCAACGACTGCGCGTGGTCTCGGTGATCGGTGCTGGAGCATGCACTCCGGAGCAAGCACAGCTTGCCGAGGAAGTCGGTCGTTTGCTGGCTGAAAATGGTGTTGCCCTCGTGTGTGGCGGCCGCGGAGGGGTGATGGAAGCCGCGTGCCGCGGCGCCCAAAAAGCGGGAGGCATTGCGATCGGGCTTCTTCCGGGAAGCGATGTCTCGGATGGGAATTCATACCTGACGGTAGCTCTTCCCACGGGTCTTGGGCATGCGCGCAACGCATTGATTGCCCTTGCCGGTTCGTCAGTAATAGCGATTGGTGGTGGTCCCGGGACGCTCTCAGAGATCGGGTTGGCACTGAAGGCGGGTCGAAGAGTAATCACTCTCGAGAGCTGGAGCATGAAGGACTATCGCGATGAGCCAGCGACAGTCGTAGTGGCACAAACCCCCGCCGAAGCAGTTGGGCTGGCGTTATAAAAAGAGGTGTGAACTGAGTGAACTCAAGGAATCTGGGAGCGAGGAAGCCCGCGAATTGGCGTATGCGGTCTCGGAGATCTTAGATAACACCAAAGGGGAAGACATCGTCATCCTCTATTTGGGCGAGGTCTGCTCCTTCACTGACTACTTCGTCATATGTAATGGGGGCAGCGAGCGGACTTTGAATGCTCTAGCGGATGCAGTGAAAACGAAGATCAAGAAGCGTTATGAGCTTCGGGCAATGAAGGTGGAAGGGGAGGCACAAAGCGGATGGATCTTGCTGGACTACGGTGACGTGATCCTGCACCTATTTTCCCCGGAGCTTAGAGATTACTATCGTCTGGAAGAGCTTTGGCGCGAAGGGCAGATCTTGGTCCATATCCAGTAACCATTCTGCATGTGAGTCGAAGCGCGTGGATCCATAGCCTTTTCGGTTGCGGCTCATCGTTTACTGAGTGGTGTGAAGTTTGTTGACTAACCTCGCTGCCGAACCCCCTGGAGAGGGAAGACATGGAAGATGAAAAGGTTCGTACAGAGGAATTCCAAGTTAGCGGTGAAATGCTCGTTGCCAAGATCAAGGAATTGGTGCATGAGGGAAATGTACGCCGCATCACGATCAAGGATCAACAAGGCGACACCCTGATCGTCATCCCGCTGACGCTTGGCGTTGTTGGCGCCGTTTTGCTGCCGGTTTGGGCTGCGATTGGCGCGATCGCTGCCTTGGTCGCCAATCTCACGATCGTCATCGAAAGAGTCGAGGACTAACTGGGGTATTGGTTCCTATCGTTCATTGGCGCATCTCCTAAGATCGCGCCCGACGCCTAGCGCCTCATTCGCAGAACATTTACTGCCCGCGTTCCTTTATGTATCAGGAGTCGCAGGCAGTGTTTGTTTAATCAGCAAGTGATCTATAACTCTACCGCGCAGTTAGGCCGGGGGGCGGACTCGTTCCCACCATTGCTCAAGTTGCTGCGTCGCCGGCCCTTGCAGGACCGCATCGACGAATGGCGTAAGGGGAGTGTCTTCCACGTTGAACTCGACCAGGCGCGCGCCGGCACTTCGAGCCACGAGCGGCAGCTCTGCTGCAGGATGTACGACCGCAGATGTGCCGATGACAAGCATTAGTTTTGCTTGGGCGGCGGCCTGATAAGCGCTCTGCAGCACGTTGGTTTCCAGGGCCTCACCGAACCAGACCACATCCGGTCTTCCCATGCTTCCGCACGCAGAGCATAGAGGTATTCCCTCCGGTATGGGCACGCGCCTGTCTTCCCAGCGTTCGTTGCATGCGCTGCAACGCAAGCGCCAGATCGAGCCGTGCAACTCCAGCACATGTCGGCTGCCGGCTGCTTGGTGTAGGCCGTCAATGTTTTGCGTGATTAACATGAAATTGGAAAGCTGGTTCTCGATTGTGGCAAGGGTTTTATGCGCTTGATTGGGATTGCAGTTGAAGACCATCTCGCGGCGCCAATTATAAAAGCGCCACACAAGGTCTGGATCGCGCTTGAAAGAAGCAGGTGTCGCCAAATCCGTGGCCCGGTACTGCTCCCAGATGCCTCCGTCACCGCGGAATGTGGGGATTCCGCTTTCGGCCGAGATGCCGGCACCGGTGAGAACGACAAGGGGCTCCAGGTCAACACCGGACATCAAACCATGCCTCGCGCTCCTGCGTCTCAACTACCCTCGAATATCCAAGGATCCGTATCGCGAGACCATTCGATCATCTCATTCTCTTGAAACCAGAGATCGATTTCCATCTTGGCAGTATCTGGACCGTCTGAAGCATGGGTCAGGTTTCGACCGATCTCGAGCCCAAAATCGTGCCTGACGGATCCTGGCTCGGCCTTGGCGGGGCTCGTCGCTCCCATCGTTTGCCGTACCGCTGCGATGGCCTCCGGACCTTCCCAGACCATAGCCATAAC
>DAOVIK010000314.1 GCA_030673735.1 Anaerolineae bacterium | reverse complement strand
CTCGGTCTTGTCGCCCATAGCCGCAATGGCGCTGGGACGGGGGCCGATGAAAACCAAGCCCTCGGCTTCTACTTCGCGGGCGAAGTCTTCTCTCTCAGCCAGGAAGCCATATCCGGGATGGATCGCACCGGCTCCGGAGCGCTTGGCGATGTCGATGATCTTGTCGCCGCGCAGGTATGAATCGCGCGACGGGGGAGGGCCGAGGAGATAGGCCTCATCTGAATAGCGCACATGCAGCGCCACGCGATCGGCCTCCGAATACACCGCCACAGTCTCGATGCCGAGCTCGCGGCAGGCACGGATCACTCGAACCGCGATCTCACCTCGATTGGCGATAAGCACCTTGTTGAACATTCAATCCCTCCGGATTTGAACCGGACCGTTAGTCTGTTCTGCCAAGAAACGACAACACCCTTTGGTTGAAATCCTCTGGACTCTCTTGGGTGGGCAAGTGTCCTATGCCGGGGATCAGCCAAAGGTCAGCAGAGTTGATTCCCTCAGCCAGGTCGCGGGCTTGATCCGCAGTGGCGTACTCGTCCTCCTCACCCTGGATCACCAGCACCGGGCATGTGATGTGCGGCAACTCGCTCATCAGATTCAGGTCGCTCATCTCCTGTTGCAGCCATCCATCCGCCCAGGCCTTCACAAGAGCCAAACCCTTCTCGCCGTGCTCTCGCTGCCAGGCCTTTGCCATGACCGGATCATCTGGCGCGCTGCGTATCTTCTTGATCGATGCCACGGTCTTGGGCTCCCAATAGATGTGAGCCGCGATCAGCACCAGCCGCTCCACCAAGTCCGGATAGCCGCCAGCCAGCATCAGGCTGATCGTACCACCATCGCTGTGCCCGAGAAAGGAGGCGCGTTCTATGCCCATGAATTGAAGAAGCTCGAGCGCTTCCTCGGCGTCCAGCTGCATGAAATCCGCAGCGAACTTCGGGCGTGCATCCGATCGCCCGTAGCCCCAGCGATCGAACGCCAGCACCCGCCAACCGTGCTCCGCAAAGAAGGCGATCTGCTTGCGCCAACTGCGTATCGATCCCAGCCCGTGATGCAGCAACACTAGCACAGGTCCATGGTTTGGACCGTGAAGCTCCCAATACAGCTCATGCCCACGGATTTCCGCGTACCCCGCGTCCCTCAAGGTCCCCTCCAGCCGCATAGGTGAATCGGAGGATCGACCAAGCTCGGGCGCGTTGGTGTCGCTAGAGCGGGATGTTGCCATGCTTCTTCGGTGGATTGGAGTCACGCTTGGTCGCCAGCATTTCGAGTGCGTTTATCAAGCGCGGGCGAGTATAGCGCGGCTCAATCACATCGTCGAGATAGCCGCGAGCGGAAGCCACGTAGGGATTGGCGAACTTCTCGCGATACTCAGCAACCAGCTTGGCCTTGAGCTTCTCGGGTGACTTGGATTTCGAGAGCTCCTTACGGAAGATGATGTTCACCGCGCCCTCGGGCCCCATGACGGCAAGTTCGGCGCTGGGCCATGCCAGGTTGAGATCACCGCGGATGTGCTTGGAAGACATAACGTCGTATGCGCCGCCGTAGGCCTTGCGCGTGATCACGGTGATTTTAGGAACCGTCGCTTCGCAATAGGCATATAGCAGCTTGGCGCCATGGCGGATGATGCCGCCATGCTCTTGCCCAGTTCCGGGAAGGAAGCCCGGAACATCGACGAAGGTGATGAGAGGAACGTTGAAGGCGTCGCAGAAGCGCACGAAGCGTCCTGCCTTATCGGACGAATTGATATCCAGCACGCCTGCCAAGACACCAGGTTGGTTGGCGACAATTCCGATGCTGTGTCCGCCCAGGCGCGCGAAGCCAACCACGATGTTCTGCGCATATTGCTCATGCACCTCGAAGAAGACGCCCTCGTCGACGATCAGGCGGATGACTTCACGCATGTCATAGGGTTTGCTCGGATCTTCGGGAATGATGGAATCGAGCTCCTCTTCGGTGCGCAGGGGATCGTCGGTCGTGGCCACGAATGGCGGGTCCTCGGTGTTGTTCTGCGGCAAGTACGACATCAACATGCGCATCATGTATAAGCAGTCGGCCTCGCTATCGGCCACATAATGGCAGACACCCGAGGTCGTAGCGTGTTTCTCTGCGCCGCCAAGCTCCTCGAAATCGACTTCCTCGTGCGTGACAGAGCGAACAACATCGGGACCTGTGACGAACATATATGATGACTTGCGCACCATGAAGATGAAATCCGTCAGGGCGGGGGAGTAGACCGCGCCACCAGCGCAGGGCCCCATGATGGCGCTGATTTGTGGGATGACGCCGGAGGCGAGCGTGTTGCGCAGGAAGATATCGGCGTAGGCGCCAAGCGAGACCACGCCCTCCTGGATGCGCGCCCCGCCTGAATCATTGAGCCCGATCACGGGCGCGCCATTCTTCAGCGCCATGTCCATGATCTTACAGATCTTCTCGGCGTGAACTTCGCCCAGGCTGCCGCCGAAGACGGTGAAATCTTGCGAGAAGACATAAACCAGGCGACCTTCGATGGTCCCCCATCCCGTTACCACGCTGTCGGAGAGGTACTTCCGCTGATCGAGATCAAAATCCGTGGTTCGGTGCGTGACGAACATGTCGGTCTCGCGAAATGAACCCTTATCCAACAGCAGTTCGAGGCGCTCGCGGGCCGTCTGTCTGCCGCGCTCATGCTGCGCCGCTATGCGCTCCTCTCCTCCGCCCAGACGAGCTTGCTCACGCATCTTGCGAAGAAGATCGATCCTTGAATCCTTGCTCATGAAT
>DAOVIK010000369.1 GCA_030673735.1 Anaerolineae bacterium | reverse complement strand
GGCGCCAGGGTTTTCAGATAAACCAGGAAGGTCGAGACAAATAGGAAGAGGCCGGCTAAAGCATCCGGCCTCAATGCGCTTGCAAGAATATCCTTAGCCCTACGGCTCATAGAGATCATCATCCGTCGGGGGCGGCTGTTCAGTCTTGATCGCCAAGGCGATCAATGAGAGATGAGAAACACGACCACAGAATTCATGCCTCATGCCATAGCTTAGTCTGGGCAACGATTCCCACCTTGGTGGACTTTGATATTCGTCGTAGATCTGGATGTCGAAATGCGATGGCGTACGGCGATAGTGTTCCCATTGAGCTTGCTGCAAGACGAAACATATCTCAATCGGCGATGCAAAGTCTATGTCAGAGAGGGATTGCCCGTAGCGATCCCGCAGCTCTACGTTCACAATCAACGGCCTGGACCACCCGGGCTCACCCGCCTCGCGCAGGATGTCCGGCTCACGAGGTTCGATAACTAAGGTGCCACCTTCCTCTACCACGCCACTAGGGATCATGACCAGGACATCGCCCGGAACCAGGCGCATGGATTCCCCCGTCAGCATGCTGAGCAGAATCCCCTGATCGCCATCGAAATCAGCAGTGATTTGCTCCGGAATTGGGGTTATCAAGTCATTGCTGGTGAATGGTGGCTGAAGGGCGACAAGAACCGAGAGGACGATCAACAGCATTGCCACCACGGAAAAGAGAGCGGCCTTCCATACCGGGTTGGCTGCGGAAAAAGCTCGACGGACCTGCTTCATGGCAAGGGATATCCGTTTGTGTCGTGACCACCATTGGAGAAGTACATTGCTCGCTCAACGATGATCGGCTCATCAGACTCTAGCAGCGTTGAGAAGGCTGCGTCAAGTCCTACTTGGCCTTCATCATGCGTCACAATTGTGACCCGGCTGTTCCCAGCAACAGGAATGCTACGGACCTCAGTTCCTCCTCCCTGCAGCATGTAGGTAACAGAGACAGTGGCTTCTGTTGCGTTGGGATTCTGGATAAGGATGAAAGTTCCGAAGCCTGAGCCAGTGTAGCCTTCAGCTAGATTCCATGTCAAGGCGGGCGAAGTCACGCCGGGGCTGTTATGCCCGCCCACAGTTCCCTCACCACTTGGCCAATACATTGCGCGCTCTACGATGATGGGCTCATCGGACTCAAGCAGCGTTGAAAAGGCGGCATCAAGGCCTACCTGGCCTTCATCATGCGCCTCGATGGTGTAGCGACTGTTGCCACCAACTGTGATGTTCCTAGCCTCGGTTCCGCCTCCCTGCAGCATGTACGTGACAGTGACACTGGCCTCGGTTTCGTTTGGATTCTGGATGAGGATGAAGGTCCCAAACCCTGAACCGGTGTAGCCCTCAGCCAGGTACCATGTTTGGCGCGGCGTGTCCACACCTATTGCGGCATGTCCATCGTTGTTGAAGTACATCGCCCTTTCGACGATGATCGGCTGGTCTGAAACAAGCTTGGTGGAGAATGCTGCATCCAGCCCCACTTGACCCTCGTCGTGTGCCACGATGGTGTAGCGACTATTCGCTGCCACCGCGATTTCGCGCACTTCGGTTCCGCCGCCCTGGAGCATATAGGTTACTGTGACGTTGGCCTCATCCGGGTTGGGGTTCTGGATGAGTATGAAGGTGCCGAAGCCGGCGCCGGTGAAGCCTTCTGCGAGATACCAAGTGGTGGTTGGCTCCTGAACGCCGATGGTCACGTGCCCGCCGGAGGTTGATGCGCCATTCGACCAGTACATTGCTCTTTCGACAACAATGGTTTGATCCGATTCCAGCTTTGTCGAGAACGCTACGTCGGTGCCTACCTCTTCCGCATCGTGGGCAGGGATGGTGTAGCGTGTGTTGGCCCCCACGGTGTGCTCGCGGACCTCGGTGCCCCCTCCTTGGAGCATGTAAGTGACCGTTACATTGGCTTCGGTTTCGTTTGGATTCTGGATCAGGATGAAGGTCAGGAAGTTATCTCCAGAATAACCCTCCGCCAGATACCAATTTTGGCCTGGAATTAGTGTGAACGGAGCCTCCACCGATTTGGCTGCATCTATCGTCACCACACATGTGCCAGTCCCCGAGCAGCCTGCACCACTCCAGCCAGCGAAGGTCGAGCCCGTGGAGGCCGATGCCGTCAGGGTCACTACCGTGTTGTAGTCGAATGATGCCGAGCAAGTCGAGCCGCAATCGATCCCCGCGGGGCTGCTGGTGACCGTGCCGCTTCCTGTCCCACTCTTGGTCACCTCAAGGCTATAGGTGTTGAGGCTGAAGGAAGCCGTTACCGACTTGGCCGCATCCATCGTCACCACGCATG